>CAYSOK010000005.1:0-31036 GCA_964432645.1 uncultured Bacteroidaceae bacterium
ACAAATCCGAAACTTGAGTAAAAAAATCTCGTTTATCTCGATTGTATCGGATTTTTTGTCTAAATTTGCACCATATTTTAAAATAACAGACAAAAGAACATGTATACAGTAGAAGAGTTAAACGAGAAATTGATAGACCTCGCCTTTGCCGAGGATATAGGTGACGGTGACCACACCACCCTTTGTTGCATCCCCGAAGATGCCATGGGTAAGTCCAAACTTTTAATCAAGGAAGAGGGAATCCTGGCCGGCGTAGAAGTAGCTAAGGAAGTGTTCCACCGTTTCGACCCCACCATGCAAGTAGAGGTGTTTATCGAGGACGGCGCTCACGTAAAACCCGGTGATGTCGCTATGATTGTTACCGGCAAGATACAGAGCCTGTTGCAAACCGAGCGACTGATGCTCAATATCATGCAACGAATGAGCGGTATCGCCACCATGACCAACAAATATGTGAAGGCACTCGAGGGCACCAAGACCCGTGTACTCGACACCCGTAAAACCACTCCCGGTATGCGTATGATGGAGAAGGCAGCCGTAAAGATTGGTGGCGGATGCAATCACCGCATCGGTCTGTTTGATATGATTCTCTTGAAAGACAATCATGTGGACTTTGCCGGCGGTATTCATAACGCCGTAACTCGTGCCAAAGAGTATTGCAAAGCCAAAGGTAAAGACCTCAAGATAGAACTCGAAGTTCGCAACTTCGATGAACTGCAACAAGCACTCGATGAAGGCGTAGACCGCATCATGTTCGACAACTTCACCCCCGAAGACACCCGTAAGGCGGTGGAAATCGTAGGCGGACGTTGCGAAACCGAAAGCAGCGGCGGTATCACCTTCGACACCATGTTGCCCTATGCACAAGCCGGTGTTGACTTCATCTCCTTCGGAGCCCTCACACACTCCGTTAAGGGCTTGGACATGAGTTTTAAAGCTTGCGAATAAGAAAGGGTAGGAGAGAATGAAGAAAATATTTGTACTAGCCCTCCTCTTTGCCGCCATGCTGAAAGCCGCGGCATGTACCAACTTGTTGGTAGGCAAGAAAGCCTCCGCCGACGGTTCCGTGATGATATCCTACAACGCCGACTCCTACGGCATGTACGGATTCCTTTGTCACTATCCTGCCGGAAAGCACAGCGCGGGAGAGGTGCGTGACATCTACGATTGGGACAGCGGTAAGTTCCTGGGAAGCATCCCCGAAGCGTCCGAAACCTATAATGTAATAGGTAATATGAACGAGTATCAGGTGAGCATCACCGAAACCACCTTCGGAGGACGTGAGGAACTCGTCGATACTACCGGCGCATCTATTATGGACTACGGAAGTCTTATCTATGTGGCGCTACAGCGCTCCAAGACCGCACGCGAAGCTATAAAAGTGATGACGCAACTCGTTGATAAATACGGATATGCGAGCAGTGGTGAAAGTTTTTCTATAGCCGATAAAAACGAGATATGGGTGATGGAAATGATTGGTAAAGGTGCCGAGAAGGGCGCCGTGTGGGTAGCCGTTCGCATCCCCGATGAAGCCATTTGTGCACACGCCAACCAAAGCCGCATTCACAAGTTCTTGCAATACGACAAGAAGGACTGCCTCTACTCCAAGGATGTCATCTCCTTTGCCCGCAAGCGCGGATACTTCACCGGCAAGGACAAGGACTTCAGTTTCAGTTCCGCCTATGCCCCCGCCGACTTCGAAGCCCTCCGCTTCTGTGAGGCACGCGTATGGAGTTTCTTCCATAAATACTCCGAAGACGGCATGATGGACTATCTGGATTATGCCAAAGGTGACGCCACCAAAGACCCCATGCCGCTCTATATCACCCCCACCTGTCTGCTCTCTGTAAAGGATGTACAGGAGGGTATGCGCGACCACTACGAAAACACCCCACTGCAACTCACCGATGATATGGGATGTGGTGCCTATGAAATGCCCTACCGCCCCGGTCCGTTGGTTTTTGAAGTGGACAGCGTTAAGTACTTCAACGAACGACCGATAAGCACCCAGCAAACCGCCTTCACCCTTGTGTCGCAACTCCGCAACTGGTTGCCCGATGCCATTGGCGGTGTGGAGTGGTTTGGTACCGATGACGCCACCTTTGTGGCCTACGTACCCGTCTACGGATGCACCAATCGAGTGCCGGAATGCTTCAGCGGCAAAACCGCCAACGACTCCACCTTCTCTTGGAAATCCTCCTTCTGGGTATGCAACTGGATAGCCAACATGACCTACCCCCGCTACTCCATGCTCTATCCCGAGGTAGAGAAGGAACGCAACGCCATTGAACAAGAGTTCTTCAGCCTGCAAGAGAAAACCGAGCAAGAGGCAGAGGCACTCTACAAGGAATCCCCCGAGAAAGCCGTGGAATACCTCACGAACTACACCGATCGTAGTGCCCAAATGATGTTCTCCCGTTGGAAACAATTGGGCGAACGATTGATTGTGCAATTCAACGATATGGGCGAACGCGTAAACGGCAAGTTTCGTCGCACGGGATTCCCACAACGCTTCCGTAAGGAGTACGTAAAGTCGACAGGTGATAAGTACAAGATGCCATAATCGCAAAAAAATGGCAAAATGATACAAGAAATAAAAAGAAAGTTGTATATTTGCAGTTGACGAACAAATAAAAAATAAAAGTATATGGATTTAGAACTAATCAAATCATGTGAGGCCGTAGCCCAGAAGTGGCTGGACTCACCCGTTTATGACGCTGAAACCAAGGCGCAAGTTAAGGGATTGTTGGAGCAGGAAGATAAGACCGCTCTTATCGATGCCTTCTATCGTTCACTTGAGTTCGGTACCGGCGGTTTGCGCGGTATCATGGGCGTAGGTACCAACCGTATGAACATCTATACTGTAGGTGCGGCTACTCAGGGCTTGGCAAATTACTTGAACAAGAACTTCAAGAACTTGGAACAAATCTCTGTTGTTGTGGGACATGACTGTCGTAACAATAGCCGACTGTTCGCCGAGACATCTGCCAACATCTTCTCTGCTAACGGCATCAAGGTGTACCTGTTCGAGAGCATGCGTCCTACTCCCGAGATGTCCTTCGCTATCCGTCACTTGGGTTGCCAGAGCGGTATCATCTTGACCGCATCACACAACCCGAAGGAGTACAACGGTTACAAGGCTTACTGGGACGACGGTGCACAGGTATTGGCTCCGCACGACACCGGTATCATCGAGGAGGTGAACAAGGTGGCTGTAGAGGATATCAAATTCCAGGGCAATCCGGCACTCATCCAAATCGTAGGTGAGGACATCGATAGCGTATACTTGGAGAAGGTACACAGCATCTCCATCGACCCGGAGGTAATCAAGCGTCAAAAGGATTTGAGCATCGTTTATACTCCTATCCACGGAACCGGAATGAAACTCATCCCTCGTTCTTTGAAACTCTGGGGTTTTGAAAACGTAAATACCGTTCCCGAGCAGATGGTAGAGAGTGGTGATTTCCCCACCGTTATCTCTCCGAATCCCGAGAATGCAGAGGCTCTGACGCTGGCCATCAATTTGGCTAAGAAGATTGATGCCGACATCGTTATGGCCTCCGACCCCGATGCCGACCGCGTAGGTATGGCTTGCAAGGATAACAAGGGTGAGTGGGTACTTATCAACGGTAACCAGACCTGTATGATCTTCTTGTACTACATCATCAAGAACCGTATCGCAACCGGTAAGATGCAGGGCAATGAGTTCATCGTTAAGACCATCGTTACCACCGAACTTATCAAGGCCATTGCCGATAAGAATAAGGTAGAGATGTTCGACGTTTACACCGGCTTCAAGTGGATTGCACGTCAGATTCGTCTGCTCGAAGGAAAGAAGCAGTATATCGGTGGTGGTGAGGAGTCTTACGGCTTCTTGGCTCAAGACTTCGTTCGCGATAAGGATGCCGTATCCGCATGTTCTCTCTTGGCAGAAATCTGCGCATGGGCAAAGGATCAGGGCAAGACTCTGTTCGATATCCTCATGGAGATATATCTGGAGTACGGTTTCTCTCTCAACTCCGCTATCAATGTAGTGAAGCCGGGTAAGAGCGGTGCCGACGAGATTAAGAAGATGATGGACGACTTCCGTGCAACTCCTCCTACCGTATTGGCAGGCAGCAAGGTGAAGCTCGTGAAGGATTACAAGACCTTGAAGGCTACCGATGCACAGGGCAACGTGACCGCTATCGACCAACCGGAACCCAGCAACGTGCTGCAGTGGTTCACCGAGGACGGTCTGAAGGTGAGCGTACGTCCGTCAGGAACCGAGCCTAAGATTAAGTTCTATGTAGAGGCTCCGGGCGAGATGGGTTGTGCAAACTGCTATCCGGCAGCCGTTAAGGCAGCTCAGGCTAAGGTAGATGCTATCAAGAAAGATCTGGGCATTGAATAAAGGAATTGGACAAATATTGGTTTATATTTTGTAAAGAAGCACTTCTTCTGGAAAAGAGGGACGGAACATACACCGTCCCTCTCCGGGAGGATGCGCCAGTCTCTCTCTCTCCGTGGCATGCGGTGCGAACGGTTTCTACGTTGCAGGGTCACACGTGTTGTACGGTGCGAGTGGACAATCCCGTGCCTACATCCGAGAGGTATGAGATGGTATCCCTACGGGCTACTTTCTCACTCCTCCCGGATTTTTTGTATCAGCGTGCGGGCAAGTGTTCTGAGATTCTTTATTGGGATTTCAATACGCGTTTTTGCGGTGTGTGCGGTGGTAACATGAAGATGCACACCGAGATAAGCAAGCGTTGTACGGAGTGTGGCAAGGAGGTGTGGCCGCAGTTGGCCACGGCTATCATCGTGCGGGTGACGCGGGGTGACTCCATCCTTTTGGTGCGTGCTCACAACTTCCGCCGTCCTTTCTATGGATTGGTGGCGGGATTTGTGGAGACCGGTGAGACACTCGAGGAGTGTGTGGTGCGCGAACTGATAGAGGAGACCGGCATAACGGTGCGCAACATCCGTTACTTTGCCAGTCAAGCTTGGCCTTATCCCAGCGGACTCATGGTGGGATTTACGGCCGATTATGCTGATGGAGAGATACATATACAAAAGGAAGAACTTGCACAAGCAGGTTGGTTTACAAGGGATAACATGCCGGAGATTCCGGATTCGGCAAGCATAGCACGTCGTCTTATCGATGATTGGCTTTTAAAGAATTAGAGTAAATTATTAAAGGAAAGCTACATGCACAGAAAGTTACTTATTACAGCTCTTGCTTCCTCCTTATTGATGGGTGTCCCCGCTACGTTGGCGGCGCGCGGGGGGGAGAAAAGCAATTTCCGCAAAGTAGAGAAAGAGAAGAAGAAGGAGGAGACTCGCCAAAAGGCTTTGGCTGCTAAAAACAAGGTTAAGACTCCGGAGTGGAAGGGACTCTTCACGGTGACTCGCGAGGAGAAGGATAACAATGTGAAATGGTATTTTACTATCCCCGATTCGCTCATGGGTCGTCTCTTCCAGGTGGTGACTCGTTACACCTCAACCCCAGCCATGTCTTCGGACTACGGTGGCGAGATGGTGAACAACAAGACCATTTATTTTGAGCGTATAAGTAAGAACAAACTCAATATACGCGCCAAACTCATGCTCTGCTATTCCGATACCACTCAGAATATAGACAAGGCGGTATTGGCGAGTACGGAAGACCCTATTGTGGCGAGTCTTAAAATAGAAAATCCGGGTTCCGCTGCGGGTTGTAAAATTGATGTAACCTCTCTCTTCGCAGGCGATAATGCCGCGTTTAGCATACACACACAGAGCAGGAAGGGGTTGGGCATCTCCAGGTTGCAATCGGAACTCTCATATATAAAAGGTATAAAGACCTTTCCGACGAACACCGAGATTCAAACCGTAAAAACCTATCTACCGATTCAGAATACCTATTATACGAATGCTGCCCGCGAGACGGATGTAGTGACGTATGGACTGAACACCTCTTTTGTACTCCTGCCGGAGGTGCCCATGCAGGCACGTACTCGTGACCCTAGAGTGGGTTATTTCACGGAGTATTATTACCTCTTCTCCGACGAGCAACAGAAGGTGAAGGACAACACCATCATCACTCGTTGGCGTTTGGAACCGAAGCCCGAAGATGTGGAGCGTTGGAAGGCAGGGGAACTGGTGGAACCACAGAAACCCATCGTTTATTATATAGACCCGGCAACGCCGAAGCAGTGGGTACCTTATCTTATTGCGGGTATCAACGACTGGCAGGTGGCATTCGAACAAGCGGGTTTCAAGAATGCCATCATCGGTAAGGAGTGGCCTAACGATAGCACCATGAGCATGGAGGATGCTCGTTTTTCGGTTCTTCGTTACCTGGCTTCTCCAATAGAGAATGCTTACGGTCCTCACGTGAGCGACCCTCGTAGTGGCGAGATTATTGAGAGCCACATCTGTTGGTATCACAATGTGATGAAGTTGCTGCACGATTGGTATGCTATACAGGCAGGACTCATCGATAAACGTGCGCAAAAGGTGAAGCTCGACGATGAATTGATGGGTGAACTCATCCGTTTTGTCTCTTCTCACGAGGTAGGTCACACCCTGGGACTGCGTCACAACATGGGCTCCAGCAGTCGTACTCCTGTGGATAGCTTGCGCAACAAGGCATGGGTGGAGGCACACGGTCACACAGCATCCATCATGGACTATGCGCGTTTCAACTATGTGGCACAACCGGAGGATAGCATCTCTACGGCAGGTCTTTTCCCGCGCATTAACGATTACGATAAGTGGGCGATAGAGTGGGGATACGGTCCTTCCAAGGCGGCGACAACGCAGGAGGAGGATCGCTTGGAGCGCATCAAGATGGTGACGGAGCGTTTGGCTGCCAATCCGCGTTTGTGGTATGGTAGCGGTGAGACAAGTTATACGTCTGTAGACCCGCGTTGTCAGCGCGAGGATTTGAGTGATAACAATGTGAAGGCGAGTGAGTATGGCATCCGCAATCTGAAGCGCATCGTGGAGGTTCTTCCGGAGTGGACGGTGGAGGAGGGTGACTTCCGAAGCAATCTGGAGGATATGTACGATGCTGTAGTGAGTCAGTATCTGCGATATATGGGTCACGTGGCAACCAACATCGGTCATGCGGAGTACAACATCTCTGTGGATGAGGCTCCTTGTCAGGTGTTTGTGCCGGTGCCGCTGAAGAAGCAGAAGGAGGCCTTGGATTTCTTGAATACGTATCTCTTTACGGAGCCTACGTGGTTGTTGAGTCCGAGCTATATAGATAAAATTGAGGTGAAGAGGGCGTCTGTAAACAGACTGTTTGTTTACCGAGTGGCAAACTTGGTGAATGCTGCCAATCTGGAGCGTATGGACGATATTAATATCAACTATGGAGGTGAGTACAGTGTGGCGCAGTATCTGGACGACCTTTATAAGCTTTTGTTCAAGGAGTTGACGGCAGGTCAGAAGGTCTCATCGTATCGACGCGCGTTGCAGAAGCAGTATGTGTCTACGTTGATTGAGAACTTGCAGAAGACCACCTTGCTCGATTGGAAGGGCTTGGTACGTAGGCAGTTGGCGACTCTATATGACAAGACAAAGGTTGCGAAGGGAGGTGATGCCGAGACAAGTGCGCACTGGCAGTCTATCAACGCGGATATTTACGATGCTTTGTATAAAAAGTAATACAACAAACAATTAATATGTCAAAACAATGAATAGAACAATCATTACAGTAGTGGGCAAGGATACCGTGGGTATCATAGCCAAGGTGTGTACCTATTTGGCAGAGAACAAGGTGAATGTGTTGGACATTTCGCAGACAATTGTGCAGGATTTCTTCAACATGATGATGATTGTGGACTTGAGTAAGAGTTCCACTCCCTTCCACGAGGTGGCGGAGACGCTTCAGCGTCTAGGGGATGAGATTGGTGTGCAGGTGAAGTGCCAGCAGGAGGAGATTTTCAATAAGATGCATAGAATTTAAATCTTCAGGATAAAAAATGCGGAAGGATTTCTTTTCCTTCCGCATTTTTTATTTTAATCCACGGTTCTTAAGCAGTGCATCTACCGACGGTGCCTTGCCACGGAAACGTGTGAACAATACCATGGGGTCTTCGCTATCACCCGGTTCCAGGATGTTCTCTCGGTAACTCTTTGCCGTTGCCTTATCCAAGATACCGTGTTCGCGGAATGTCTCGTAACCGTCCGCCTCCAAAACTTCTGCCCAAAGGTAAGTGTAGTAACCGGATGCGTAGTGGCTGCTACCAAAGATATGTTTGAAGTAGGGACTGCGATAACGGAACTGCACCTCGTGAGGCAATCCCCATTTCTCGGCAATGGAGCGTTCAAACGCCATTACATCCACATCGCTATCACCCATTTCGGCGGTGTGCCATTCCAAATCCAGGAGCGCAGCACCTACCAACTCTGTCGTCATGAAGCCCTGATTAAATGTGCCCGCAGCCAACAGTTTGTTGATGAGTGAGTCCGGAATCACTTCGCCTGTTTTGTAATGGCGAGCGTAGTGCTTCAGAATCTCCGGTTCCATGGCCCAATGCTCGTTGATTTGTGAAGGCATCTCCACGATATCGCGGTCTACCGATGTTCCGTTTTGTCCGCGATACTCCGCAGTGGTGAGCATTCCCTGTAGTGCATGTCCGAATTCGTGGAAAACGGTACACGTCTCGTCCATGGTGAGTAGGGAAGGGGTGTCCTTGGTAGGCTTCGTCAGGTTGCCTACATTATATATAATAGGGCGTTCGCCCGCTTCTTCGTAGTTGTATTCCTCCTTGAAGGCACTCATCCAAGCTCCCTGTGCCTTGCCGGCACGTGGGTAATAGTCGGTCATGAATACGCTCAAATGCTTGCCGTCTGCATCGGTTACATCGTAAACCGTCACTTCCGGATTGTACTTAGGTGCATCCGTCATTTCTGTGAAGTGGATGTCGTAGAGTTGGTTGGCTAGGTAGAAGATGCCATCCTTTACCACATTGTCGAGTACCAGGTAGGGGCGAATTTCCTCCTCATTTAGGTGGTATTTTTCCGCCTTCACCTTTTCTGCATAGTAGTAGTAATCCCACGGCTCTATGGTGATGTCGGTTCCCTGCTTGTTGGCATACGCCTGCATATCCGCTACCTCTTCCTTTACCTTGGCTATGGCCGGTGTCCAGAGTTGTGACAGGAGGTTGCGTACGTTTTCCGCGTTCTTAGCCATGACGTTGTCTAGGTTGTAAGCGGCAAAATTCTCGAAACCTAACAGTCGTGCTTTCTTTTGACGCAAACGGAGTATCTCGTTGATGGTCTTACCGTTGTCCGTGTCTCCGCCGTTGCTGCAAAGAGCCATATATGCCTTGTACATACGTTCGCGCAGATTTCGATGGTTGGCGTTGGTGAGTACGCCCAGTCGAGAAGGTTCGTGCAGTGTAAACACCCACTTGCCCTCCTTGCCGTGTGCTTTGGCGGTTTCTGCAGCCTCGTGAACGATGTTGGCGGGGATGCCGTCAAGTTCCGTTTTGTCATCTACCACAATCTCCGTGGCGTTGGTTTCGCGCAGCAGATTGGAGTTAAAATTCAGTTCGGCAGTCGCCAATGCCTTGTTTACCTCCTTGAGAGAGTCTTGGTCTGCTGCCGAAAGGAGGGCGCCGCCGCGTACAAAGGACTTATAGGTTTTGTCCAACAAGCGTTTCTGTGCGGTGGTAAGTTCGAGCTTCTCCTGTTGATCGTACACCTGTTTCACCTTTTGGAACAGCAATTGGTTCATGCTGATTTCATCGTAGTGTGCGGTGATGATGGGTTGCACTTTGCGCAGGATTTCCTCCAAGGTGTCGTTGTTGTCGGTACCCTCTAGTCCATCGAGTATAGCCATAATGGAAGAAAGACGCAGTCCGCTGTTGTCGAGAGCCAAGATGGTGTTCTCGAAGTCGGGCATGGCGCGGTTTACTACCAATGCACGAATCTCTGCATTGTGTTCCGCGATGGCGGAGTCAATGGCGGGTAGATAGTGCTCGTAGCGAATCTTTTCGAAGGGGGGAATCTCATAGACCGTTTCGTAGGGTTGCAGAAGTGGATTCTGCTCCGTAACCGATGAGGTCGTTGTCTTGTTTGATGTCATACATGCAGTCATTAGTGTGGTGCCGCAGAGCATCACGGTTGCTAAATTAAAAAACTTCATTCTTTGTCCTAATCTTTTTACGCTGCAAAAGTATTGATTTTTGGAGGGATAACCAAATGTTTTTATCTCTTTTCTTTGGGGTGGGGAGGATTATTTCTATGTTTTTGCAAAAAAAACGGTCTGTTTTGTTGCGTACATACGGAATAATGTAGTATCTTTGTCCTCAGAATCTTAAATATCGTAGCTATGAACAAATTTCAAGCATATAAGGAAAGTCTGCTGTCCAATCGTTCTTATCGTCGATTTGACAGTTCGCGCCGTGTAGAGCCTTCTGTGCTCACCGAGTTGGTTGATTTAACCCGTTATTGTGCTTCGGGCATGAACAAACAACCGTTGCGCTATCGTATCGTTCAGGAGCCGGAGGAGTGTGACCGGGTGTTCCCGTTGCTCAAGTGGGCGGGATTTCTTAAGGATTGGGACGGTCCGGAAGCGGGGGAGCGTCCGGTGGCTTACATCGTTCAATGTTTGGATATGAATTGTTCTCCTACACTGGGCTTTTGTGACGATGGGTTACAGTTGCAGGCTATGACAACGGGTTTGAATCTCTTGGGCTTGGGGGGGTGCATCATCAAGTCCTTCCAAGCGGCGGCGCTGTCGGCGGCGTTGGAGTTGCCGGAGTGCATGTCGCCTCGTCATGTTCTTGCTATCGGTTATCCTGCCGAAAAGGTGGTGCTGGAGAATATGGTGGAGAACGATTATAAGTATTGGCGAGATAAAGAGGGAGTTCATCACGTACCCAAACGTTCGTTGGATGAAATCCTTATAAAGAAATAAAAACGAGGGGGATGGATACCGTTTTATGTATCCATCCCCCGTGTTTTGTATCCTTTCGAATCAAAGCCTTCGAAGGTACTTTACTTCAATACCTTCTTCAGCTCATTCGTTGCCTTGGTAATCATATCCATTGTACCGCTACCGTCGCTCACGTAGCGAACCACCATTTCGGCATAGTCAATCTGCTTCTTGTATGCAGACGCATTTTTGGCCTCTTTGGCGCGCTTCAAGAGTGGGAGTAATTCGTTGAGATCTTCCAACTCCGGAAGGTTGCCCGGGCGCATGGAATTGATGCAAGCATTGAGCGAAGCCGCGGCCTTGTCTACATCCTCTTGTGTGCAATCTGCATCTGATGCCATGAGTAGCTGTATCGCTTTGTCATATTGTTCCATCATACGAGAGAATCCGTTGGGTGCCCACGGAGCATACTCCGGTACCTTCACTGCCATATCGTTCCAATCTTTCTGTGCGTCTCTACGACTGCGAGCCACCTGAACGACATCGTTCAACTCACTCTTGTTGATGCCTTCTGAGGAGAGCAACTCCTTGACGTCATCGGAGAGCGTGGCGTTCGGGTCACTCTCTATGTTCATGCGGAGATAGTGTGTTACGTTCTCATTATTATAATAGTCGGGGTAGAAGGTGTGGCCCTGCAGTGTCATTGTGTAGACATTGCCATCGGTACCCTCCTTTCCGTCGCTACCGCAAAGTGTGATGTTGCTCAAGTCCGATTTGATATCTACTGTTGCTTCGTCCCAAGAGTGAAGATTGTTCGTTGACATCACCAGTGGACCGTACATGAGTGCACCGGCCCATTGCGGCGTGAACTCTGTCTTTGTCTCGTTCATGCCGGTGGCTGCAATCTGCATCTTGTCGGGGCCAAAGTCTATGTGTTTGCCAAACGGCATGATTACTTCAACTACGTCTTTCTTGCTCCACTTACGCTTGGGTATCTCCACGTAGCTACAGGGTTGATAGCTAGAGGCTACGGATTTTCCGTTGAGCTTTACATCGAATCCTTCCGTAGCCCAATAGGGCACTCGCAACTTCAATGTAAAGTTGCCGCTTCCCTTCTTGATGCGGATGGTTGACTTCTCGGCAGGCCAAGTACACTCTTGCTCCAGTGTCACCTTCTGTGCATCCCATGTGGCTGTGGTGGGCATATAGAGTGCCACCCACAGGGTGTTGTCGGAAGCAAAGTAAGCGGCTTCCTGATATTTTACGTGATTCTCTGAACCCGTACCGCCGCAACAGGTGCTCTGCGGGTTTTCGTTGCCAAACGGTTTGGAGGCATTCAGACCCACGGCATACTGATAGGTCACGGCATAGTGATGTGGATCCACGGAACCCACAATCTGGTTGGACAGCAGACGTTCGTAGTAATCCATGTAGTGGGCATCGTCCGGGTTGAAGCAGTTCAATTCTTTACTCAACTTGGCCAAATTGTATGCACAACATGTCTCGTTGATTTCCGGCATAGGGAAGAGGTTACGGCTACCGTCAGACGTCACGTTTGTACACATACTCATAATCTGAGAGTACGGTTGGCGGAACATCTCGATGTTGCCCACACCTCCCATGGCGTAGCGATATCTTCCTTGCATGAAGTTCCAGAAGTTGAGTGCCATGTTATAATAATAAGGATCGTTGTTGCTGCGGAAACTGCGGATGGCTCCCACAATCATCGGGATATGTTGGTTGGCGTGGCGCGTGCGAATGGCATCCACATTGCGTGCCAACGGATCCATCAATGCCGGACTGTTGAAGTAGCCGGCGGCCTCTATCAATCTTTCTTTTTCCTGCTTGTCCGTAGCCATCTCTGACAGACGAGAGAGTGATTCCGATATACCGCCTACCTCACCGGCGATGTACATGTTCCACATTTCGTAACGATTGCCAAACTTCGCTCTGCGTTCTTCTTGTGTGCCATCGCTCTTCACAAATGTGCGGTAGTGCATGCGGTTCCATACCCACAGACCCATGTCGGTGGCTATGCGGAGGGCTTTTTGGGCTATCTCCTTATCATCTACATATGTGGCTATATCGATAAGACCTGCCAATTGCTTGTGTACGGTATAGTAGGGTGCCCATACACCGCTTTCGTTGTTGTAGGGGCTGTATTTTTCAATCAGTACACAGTGTGCGGCGGGAATGGCGTTCATGTAGCCGTATCCGTAGTTGGCGTAGTCTTTTTCGTATTCACTGAAAGCTTCCCATGTTCCTTTTAATTCCCGGAGTGTAGCTTCCGGTGCATAATCGCGGGCTTCGCGATATCTTCCCAGGGACTCATCGTACACAAATGTGCGCTCCTGACAGGCACGCATCTCGTTGACCATGCGGCGGATGTTTTCTCGCAGTGCTGACTTCTTGACAGGGTCTTCGCAGCAGGAGAAAGCAAATGCCAAGGCGGAGAGGTAGTGGCCGGTGCCGTGTCCTTTAAGTTTGGTCGTGGGGGAGTCCCAACCGTCTGCTTCTTTGTAGCCATCGGTGGGGAGGTTGTAGGTCACACGGTAGTTATAGAGTTGTTGGGATACGTCCCAAGAGAGTATCTCGTTGATATCCAGTTCGCGGTTGCTCGTAAGACGGTTGTTGCCGTTAATCTGCACTTTGTCGAGGGGCAGGGGATTGGCAACGGGGGTGCCGGAGGGTACTTCCCATGTACCGGTCACCACCTTGACGTGTGCCTGTACGGGGTATCCGTTGGCGGTGGTGTTATCACCTATTATATATCCGCGTACGGTGTATTCTCCTCCTACGGTATATGGCGACTCGGCATTGGCGGATTCCTGCTGCTCGGTTGCCAAGGAGGCATTGGTCCAGCGTATTTGTCGGTATTCTTTCGTTCCGTCATTATAGGTTACCCAGAGGGTGGCGGGCAGACGCGGAGCCGTTCCTTCGGGAGCTTCTATTTCAATGGGGGCTACCGAAGCAATGGTTCGATAACTGTCGGCTAAAGCCTGAGAAGAGGCGGCCATCAAACAAAAGGATGCGAGTAGTAAGCTTGTACGCTTGTTGGATGCTTGTTTCTTCATAGTTTCTTTATTATGAGAGGGTTATTGAATCTTGTTGATTGAATTGATGTACTGCATGTGGTACATCTCGGTGTCGATGAAGATGCGGTTGTCTACTGTGTGAAATCCCACGGAGCGATATAAATTCAGAGCTCGTGAATTCTCCATGTCCGCTAAGAGTCCTGCCGGTTTCCCTATGTTCGCAGCCCGTTCTATGGCAGCTTGTAGCAGCAGTCGTGCCACTCCCTGTCGGCGGTAAGCGGGATAGACTCCGAGTGTGTCGATGTAGAACTCTTTGTCATCGGTTTCCGGTGGCATATCGGTGTAGTCTGTTCCCATAATCTCCTTTGCTTTGGCAAAGAAGTACTCGCGTCGCGGAAGGAGTTCTGCGCCATCATATCCGATGAGCAGTCCCATAACCGCACCGCCTTCGCTTTCCGCTACCAGTGTGTTGGAGTAGGCATATTGCGAACGCGTGTCTATAGCCAGCTCGGCAAACAGACGGTTTAAGTCCTCAACCGTTCGTCCCGGAGTAATCACTCCGTTGCAAATCTCATCGCCCACTGCCATGCGTATGGTGGTAGCTATGTGCGAGGCATCGGTAGGTTGTCCATCGCGTATGGTTATCTTCATCTTTAATCCTTTTAGATGATTCTTATGATACGAGGAGACGAAGTTTGTCCTCATCTCCTCGTGTGTATCTCTTTATTTCTTGAGTGAATTCACCTCGGAACTAGGCTTGTAGCGCTTGTTTAAGCCTTTAACTACGTCGTCGGTGATGTCGTATGCCTTGTTGGCGTATAGGATGTTGTCACCTGCTTTGCTCAGAATCAAATCGTACTTCTTGCTCTTGTTGTAGGACTTGAGGAAGGACTGGATGGAGTCTCTCATCGCTTCGTTGTACTTGGATTGTTCGGAGGCAAACTCATTGCTCAAACGGTCGTTCAGGGTTTGCAGGTCTTGCTGTTGGCGAGCCAGGGATTCTTGTACTCGTTCTGCTTCCTCGCGGGTATATGCGTTTTGTTGCAACTTGGTTTGGAATACGTTTACTTGATCTTGTAGTGTCTTGGCCTTGCTCTGCAGCGTACGTTGGATATTTTCCCCTTTCTTGGTGAGCAGTACGGAGTAGTCCTTGCAGAATTGATACTGACTCATGAGGGTGTCTACCTCTATGTATGCAATCTTGATACCTGAATTGCTTGCCGTTTGGTTAACTGTGGTTGCTGCCGGAGCTGCACTTTCCTCTTCTGATTCCTGCTTGTTGCATGCTGTCATGAGCAGTGCACTCAGCGTTAGGATAGAAGCTTTAAAAAACATTCCTTGTTTCATTGTATTTACTTTTTCATTATTTTCGGTTCAACACTGTCGTGGCGTTATCGCCGTTCCGGTATGGCATGGGGGTTGGGACGTCGTGCCTCAAAGTCCTGAGCCTGATTGCATTTAATCCCTCTTTTACGCATGGCAGGATTCCTGCTTACGTGTCCGTTGGGGAACTTCCCGTTCTTCTTTACGAGCATCTGGATGCACATAAATAGAAGCCCAATTGCAATTATTAACACCGAAATGGTTGCTACTTTTATCATTTTTGTTTACTTTTGCCTGCAAAGTTAATCTTTAATTGGTGAGTGAACCTATAAAGAACAAACTTTAACGTATATTATAGTAACTTTTAATACAAAATAGACGAAATGGAACTGAAACCGACAGTAGTGTTTGACTGCTTTTCCGAGGTAAACAGGGTGCCACGCCCTTCGAAGAGAGAGGGTAAGATGGTGGCGTTTTTGAAAGAGTTTGCTACTTCTCTGAATTTGCCTTACAAGTGTGATGAGGCGGGAAATATTTTGATATCAAAGCCGGCGACACCGGGATATGAGAACCGTCGTACGGTGGTGTTGCAGAGTCACATCGATATGGTGTGTGAGAAGAATGCGGGGGTAGAGATTAATTTCGATACCGATGCCATTCAGACGTATGTGGATGGCGAGTGGTTGCGTGCCAAGGGGACGACGCTGGGTGCGGACAATGGTATCGGTGTGGCGATGCAGATGGCAATTCTGAAGAGTACCGATGTGAAGCATGGCAACTTGGAGTGTCTCTTCACGGTGGATGAGGAGACGGGGTTGACGGGTGCATTCGCGCTGCAGGCCGGTTTTATGACAGGGGATTATTTGTTGAATCTGGACAGTGAGGACGAGGGACAGATATTTGTGAGCTGTGCCGGTGGTGCGCGTACGGAGGCGATTTTCCGTTACACGCCGGAGACTATGCCTAAGGGGTATTTCGCTTTCCGGGTGGTGGTGAACGGATTGGTGGGTGGTCACAGTGGTGACGACATCAATAAAAAACGTGCGAATGCCAACAAATTGTTGGTGCGTTTTTTGTATCATCTGAGCAAGAAGTATGATTGGCGTCTGTGTGAGATTACGGCGGGGGGATTGCACAATGCTATTCCTCGTGAGGCGGAGGCTGTCTGTGCTGTTCCGTTTGCCGATAAGGAGTCTGTGCGTGTGGACTTCAATATCTTGACGGCGGAGATGGAGGAGGAGTACCGTGTAACGGAACCTGAAATGCATTGGGATATGGAGAGTTGTGATGTGCCGGAGACGGTGGTTGAGGCTGCGGTTGCCAACCGTTTGGTGGGTGCGCTACAGTCGTTGCACAACGGTGTGTTTGCTATCTGTCAGGCGGATGATTCTTTGGTGGAGACTTCTTCGAACTTGGCAAGTGTGAAGATGGGAGAACCGGGTACGATTGTGGTGACAACCAGTCAACGCAGTTCCGTGCATTCGGCTCGTGTCAATATGTCGAATACTGTGGCGGCTTGTTTTGAGTTGGCGGGTGCTGAGGTTGAGGTCGGCGATGGTTATCCGGGTTGGGCGATGAACCCGGACAGCGAGATTCTGCACATTGCCAAGGAGACGTATCGCGAATTGTTTGGCAAGGAACCGAAGGTGCTGGGTATTCATGCGGGATTGGAGTGTGGTTTGTTTAGTGAGAAGTATCCGGCGTTGGATATGATCTCCTTTGGACCTACGTTGCGTGGCGTTCACTCCCCGGAGGAGCGTCTTTACATCCCGTCCGTGGAGCCGGTGTGGAATCATCTTCTTGCTATTTTGGAACGTATTCCGGAGAAGAAGTAAAATACATTTGAGATGTTTTCGTTTATAGGGTAGGGATGGATTCAAATCCGTAATAATACATAGATATGAATATACCTTATTATATAAAGGCTGCTGCATGGGGGTGTCTGCTGTTTGGTATGGCAGCCTGCAGCGACAACGAAAACTTCACGACGAGTGCCGATGCTCGATTGATGTGCAGTACGGATAGCTTGGCGTTTGACACGGTACTTTATTCTACGCAGAGTGTCACTCGTCAGGCGGTGCTGTACAATCGGAACAGCGATGGCATACGTATTTCTCGTGCTTGGTTGGAGGGGGGTGCCAACTCCTTCTTTCGGGTAAACATAGACGGTGTGGCGCTGACGGAGACGAACGGTTGGTCGGCGGACGACTTTGAAGTTCGTAAGAACGATAGTCTGTTTGTCTTCATCAATGTAGATATGACCGAACTACCCAACGGTGTATCCGGTAGTGTCGAAGACAAACTCTGTCTGCAGTTGGAGAGCGGAGTGGTGCAAACGCTCCCGCTTACGGTCTTCGGACTGGATGTGGAGCCTCTCAAGACGGGATTGCGGGTGACGCAGGATATGCATCTCACGGCCGATAAACCTTACTTGGTGTACGATAGTATCTATGTGGTCAAGGGGGCTGTGCTCACCATAGACGAGGGGGCGCTTTTCTATATGCATGAGGGGGCTAAGCTGTCGGTAGACGGTTCTTTGGTGGTGGATGGCACGCGCGAACGTCCCGTGGTGTTCCGTACCGACCGTACCGAGAATATGCTTTCTTATTTGCCCTACGATCGTACCACCGGTCGTTGGGAAGGTATCACCTTGCAGTCCGGAAGCGGAGAGCATTACATCTCCTATGCCGATATTCACGGTGGCAACTACGGTATTGCTTATCGTGCCACGGAGAAGGATGGGGTGACGGGTGCCGATGCTACGCCAACTTTATTGCTGGAGAATAGTGTGATTCACAATGTGGCGGGGTATGGACTGGAACTTTCGGGTGTGGCGGCAACGGTGGCAAACTCGCAGATATCGAATACTCTTAACGATTGTGTGCGGATAGAGGGCGGTGCTTACAACTTCTATTTTAATACAATCGCTCAGTTCTATCCTTGGAGTTACAACCGAGGTGAGGCCATCTATCTCAAAAATCATATAGACAATGAAATGGAGAGACCTATCTATGCGGCGAACTTCTACCACTGCTATGTGACGGGCTATGCCGATGATGTGGTGATGCGCAGCTACTATCTGGGCGATATGGATGGACAGACACCTTTCAATTTCCGCTTTGATGGTTGTGTGTTGAGGACCGAAAAAACGGAAGAGTCGCAGTTTGTTGATGTATCTTATGAGTGCGATGTGACCGATACCGAGAGTATCTTGGTGAGAGAAAAGGCGTTTCGTGTGTTTGATACAGACAACTTCCTCTATGATTTCCATTTGTTGGAAAATGCTTATGCTCGCAATAAGGCAGGAGGTTCTGCTATTACGCTCTATCCGGTGGATAAGGATGGGGTAGCTCGTGGGGTAACTCCCGATGCCGGATGTTATCAATATGTGGCGCAGTAGTGTTCTGTTGGCATTGCTTTTGCTGACATTTTCCGCGTCGGCACAGCGTCGTCTGCGTGTGGTGGAGTGGAACGGTGAGAACCTATTCTATCCCGAACATCACGAAGGAAAAAACGACTTGAACTATACCCCCGACGGGATTCTCCGTTGGGGGTTCAAGCGTTTTCACGAGAAAATGGAGAATGTGGCGCGTACCATCTTGGCGGTAGGCGAGGAGTACCCGCCCGATGTGGTTGGATTGTGTGAGGTGGAGGATGATAGCGTGATGGTGCATCTCACTCGTCGCACCCTGCTGCGCAATCTCGGTTATCGCTATGTCATGACGACTCAATCGCCCGATGCACGTGGCATCAATGTGGCGCTGTTGTATCAGCCACTGTCTTTTCATCTTCTTGCATCGCAGGAAATTGCGGTAGAGTCGTTGCGCCTTCTGCATCCCACTCGCAATGTGCTTCATGTGGTAGGTCAGGTGATGAACGGCGATACGATAGATGTGGTGGTAACGCACATGCCTAGTAAGTTGGGGGGATATGTCTCTGAGCAGTATCGGTGTATGGTGGCGCAAGTGATAGTACATCTTACCGATTCCTTGAGAGGTGTGCGTGTTCATCCCAATATCTTGGTTATGGGGGATATGAACGAGGTGTCGAAGGGGGAGGCGTTGCAGTATCTTGTGGAGAAGGGGGGACTGAGGGAACCTACGGTAGGAGCGTTGAACGGAACAAAGGGGGGCTATAAGTACAATGGTGAGTGGTCTCAGATTGATCACATCTTCTGTATCCTTTCCGGGGAACGTATTCATCTCTTGGAAGATAGTTATAAAATTGTTGATTATCCTTTTCTGATGGAACCCGATAAAAAGTTTGGTGGATGGAAACCTTTTCGAACGTATTATGGCAGGAAATATCGAAAAGCTTTCAGTGATCATCTGCCTTTACGGATGGATTTGGAGTGTTTACCGTAGATTTTTCAAAAAAAACAGTTTGGTTTTTATAAAAAAGTGTATATTTGTAGCGCGTATGACGATAGAAATACAGATATGTACCATTGATGCCGGTATAAGACGTGTACCGAGACTCTTGTTGGATGCCGTGGAGGATGTTTGCTACACGGTCTCTATGCAGTATACCGATAGGAAATATCTAATTCTCGTTCCTCCGTGCTTGAAACTCCGTAAGGACGTGTACATTACCTATTTGGACGGAAGGGGGTTGTCGAGAAATCGTAATCATGCACTTACGCGTGTCCATAGCGATGTGGTGGTGATAGCCGATGATGACAATCGTTACACCTACGAACAGATTGACAAGATACGCCAAGCTTATACGGAACATCCCGAGGCGGATATCATCTACTTTGAGGCGGCGGGGATGGACGGCCAATTGTTGCAATCCAATTATCCGGCGGAGACGATGCCTTATCTGAGGGCAAGGGAGTTGGGGGTCTATGCAATGTCTGTGGGTATCACTATGCGTAGAACGTGTATTCAGCGGTTCGATGAGCGATTCGGACTGGGGAGTGGTAAATATCTTGCGGGTGAGGAGGAGGTGTTCATGCACCAAGCGCTGAAGAATGGCTATATCGCGTTGTTCGTTCCCGAGGTGATTGTGTGTACTCCGGCGATAACCACGGGTACGCATTTTGCGGAAGATTCTCGTCTTCAGGTGGCAAAGGGAGCTGTGTTTCGTGAAATCTTTGGCGTGCGTGAGGCTTTGTGGCGAAGTCTTAAAGAGGGAATGTGGTATCTGAGGAACAAACATCTTTCACCTTTTCCTATAATATATAATATGTGTAAAGGAATATGGAACTAACCATTGTTATTCCCGTGTATAATCGGGAGAAGTATTTAGGGCGTACCGTGAAGTCTATATATGACAGCGGCGTGGAAGTTAAGTCGTTGTTCTTGGTGGACAACAACAGTACGGACGGTTCTTTGGCTTTGTGCAAGAAATTGGCTGAGGAGCATTCTAATATTGAGGTCTTTATCGCGGAAAAGCAAGGCGCAGCTGTGGCTCGCAACGTGGGATTGGACAAGTGTGAAACGGAGTGGGTCTATTTCTTCGACTCCGACGATATCTTTACGGGGCTTCCCAAGGTGGACAACGAAGCCGACTACGATGTCGTCTGCTTTCCCACCCGTATGGTAACGGAGGAGGGTAAGGAAACCGTACGTTGGTTCCCCAAGAATGCTCGGATTGAGAATCAGATTCTGGGAGCCTTTCTTTCTACCGTGTCCGGAATTTACCGTACCGCATGGTTGAGAGAGAGGGGGTTGCGCTGGAATGAAGAACTGATAATCTGGGATGATTGGGAGTTCGGTGCCCGTGTATTGATGAATAATCCACGCATCTTGTTGCTTCGAAAAGCGGTATGTCACCGTATACTGTTGCATGATGACAGTATAACGGGATCTTCCTATGCACACAATGTGGCGGGAAAATTTCGTGCTATAGAACAGGTGGATAAATATATTGATGACATTATGGGAGAAAGACTGAAAGAGATATGTAAAAAACAAGGCATAGACTTTTCTACTGCCTCCGAAGAGTCTAAGGAAAAAGTTGTGTCCGAAGCAATAACGAAAGATATCTATGCAACTCTTTATTCTCTTTTTCTGCAATGTGATATCACCGCCGGTCATGTAATGTACGAAACGAAGTCGTTGCTTCCCAAATGCAAGGAATTGAAGGGATGTTATCCTATCAAGGATACTCTTTTTAATAGAGTATTCAATGTAGACGGAGATAAATTAAAAACAATAGGCACTTTCCTAAAAAAGATTACGGGGATGGGTATGCGCGGTAGTTACAGACTCGCTATAGCAAACGTACGTATTCTTCGTGAAAGCATCACGGAGAATGGTAATAAAGAGGAAAAATAAAAGGGAAAAGCCGTACCGGAGATGTGATGAAACTCCGAGTAATAAATACGTTTTGAGTGCCCTACGTCTTTGTAATCCGTTTACCAAAAGGTTGCGGCCCGCCATTGAGCGAAGGAGCTGGCTCGGTTTTCAGTATAGTTTGATGAGAATCCCGATCTGACCGGCACGGCTTTATGACTGCGAAGGTACGACATTAATGGCAAGCAGACAAACATTTGAGGAAGAAACCTTCTATTTTCTCACATTTAAGAAAAGTTAGGACTAATTCCCCCTTGTATTCTCACTTTTTATTGTATCTTTGGCACCATTATGGACTAAAAGCATAAGACCGTGAAAGTACAATTCTACGTGAAATATCACACAAATTGGGGGGAGACAGTTCGCGTGAGACTGACTCTCAACTATAAGGGCGGCAAACACACAGAGATTTGTTCGCTGGAAACCTATGATGGCGAAACTTGGCAGGGGGAACTGTCTATCCCGAAGAAGGAGGTTCTGTCTTTTGAATATCAGTATATTATATGCAATGGGGATGCTGTAGTGCGTGAGGAATGGAACTTCGTTCCACGTACTTGTGTGGCGGATAAGGCTCGTACCTTTACGTTCCACGATGCGTGGCGTGATGTGCCTGCTGCCGTTCACTTCTACTCCTCGGCTTTTACTCGTTGTATACATCCTTACGTGGAGCACAACTCTTACATCCCTGTGTTTGAACACACATTGGTTCTCAAAGTGTCTGCTCCGGGGCTAAAAAAGGAGGAACAATTGGCGGTGCTTGGTAATCAACCCGGTTTGGGCAACTGGCAGGACAATCAGTACCTTGTTATGGAAAATACCCAACCTTGTGAGTGGCAACTCTCTCTGAATGTTGATGGGTTACGCTTCCCATTGGAGTATAAATTTGTGGTGGTAAACAACAAAAGTCATGAACTCGTGGAGTGGGAACAAGGGGATAACCGTGTGATAAACCATCCCAATAACACTGAACGCCAGACCGTTGTCTACGATGAGGCTCCCGTACGACTGTCGGAGCGTAAGTGGAAGGGTGCCGGTACAGTGATTCCGGTCTTCTCTCTCCGTTCACGCGATAGTTGGGGCATCGGTGACTTTACCGATATGAAGAAGATGATAGACTGGTTGGTGCATACCCATCAGCACATCCTTCAAGTACTCCCCGTCAACGATACCATCTTGAATCACAATTGGATGGACTCTTATCCATACAACGCTATTTCGGTCTATGCCCTGCAACCCATGTACATCAACCCTTTGGCTATGGGATATTTGAAGGAGGGTACTGCTTTACAGAAGTATATAAAGCGTGCTGCCGAGTTGAATGCACTGCCACAGATAGACTTCGAGGCGGTTATGGCGCTTAAGTTCGAATACTTTGAACAGTACTACACCGAGCAGTGGAACAATATTTCTACAGATAAGAACTTCTTGAACTTTGTAGAAGAATGCCGTTCTTGGTTATTGCCCTATGCTGTTTTCTGTTTCTTGAAAGATACGTATCACACCGGTAACTTCACTCAGTGGGGAGAGTATGCCGACTACGATGTAAATCTCGTAGCTCCTTTCTTGACCCCCAATCATCCCCATTATAAAGAGGTGTTGTTCTACTGCTATCTGCAATATGTAGCGCATCTACAACTTTCCGATGCAACGGCCTATGCTCGTAAACATGGGATAGTGGTGAAGGGAGATATCCCTATCGGTGTATGTCACGACAGTGCCGATGCTTGGTCGGAGCCTTATTACTTTAATCGTGATAAACAGACCGGTGCGCCCCCTGATGATTTCTCTGTAAATGGACAAAACTGGGGCTTCCCTACGTACAATTGGGATAGAATTTTGCAAGATGACGGTGCTTGGTGGAAACGTCGTTTTCATCAGATGGCACGTTATTTCGATGCTTATCGCATAGACCACGTCCTGGGATTTTTCCGTATTTGGGAGATACCCGAGCATTCTGTTCACGGTCTGTTGGGACAGTTCGTTCCGGCGTTACCGCTTACTATTGAGGAGATAGAAGCGTATGGCTTGCCCTTCCGTCAGGAACTTTACACGCAACCTTATATTACCGACAGTATCCTAGAGAAACTCTTCGGTGAACATGCCGAGTATGTGAAACGTAGTTTTCTCGACTTCAAAGGTTCCGGACGGTATGCTCTGCGGCGTGCGTTCAACACCCAGCGTAAGGTACAGGTATATTTTTACGATAAAGGGGATGAACAGAAGGAAGAAAACATCCGCCTGCGAGACGGACTCTATACTTTGATAAGCAATGTGTTGTTCGTGGAAGATAGAGAAGATGCACATCTATACCATCCTCGTATAGCGGCTATGAATGACTACTTGTATAAGTCTCTTACATCTGAGGAACAACAGGCTTTTAGTAGACTTTACGAAGACTACTTCTATCACCGTCACAATCGTTTCTGGTACGATCAGGCCATGCGCAAACTCCCCATGTTGGTGGCATGTAGTGGTATGTTGGCATGCGCCGAGGACTTGGGTATGGTGCCGGAGTGTGTGCCCTGGGTGATGGATGACTTGCGAATCTTAACCCTTGAGATACAGCGTATGCCGAAGGCCTTTGGCGTGGAGTTTGCTCACACGGAGAACTATCCGTATCGTTCGGTATGTACCATTTCTACACATGATATGTCGACTCTGCGCGGATGGTGGGAGGAGGATTATGATAAGACTAATCGTTTCTACCATAGTGTCTTGCAGAAGGATGGTGATGCTCCACGTACTGCACCCGCATGGCTTTGTGAGGAGGTAGTGGCACGTCATCTCTACAGCCCCTCCATGCTTACGCTCATCTCTTGGCAGGATTGGATGAGTATGGATGAGGAACATCGTTATCCGGATGTAGGGGCGGAACGTATCAACATCCCGGCAAATCCCCGTCATTATTGGCGGTATCGTATGCACATTTCTTTGGAGGAACTTATGTCTCTGACATCGCTCAATGATAAGATTAAAGTGCTGATTGCTAATAGCGGAAGATAATCCTGAAACATTGATATTTAACGAATCGAATCGCCCATAATCACGGTGGTTCGATTCGTCGTTTTTTGTTTCGGTGCAAACAGTTTGCGCCATTTGTCGAAGTCATATTTCCAGACAATGCCCACGCCTTGTGTCGTGAGTGCCGACTTAGTGAAGTAACGGTCGTTTGTCTCGCTGTAACCTTTTAGACTGATTCTATCTGTTGTGAACGGATACCATTGTATATCGAAATCGCCGATGATGTTGCCATTGCTCGTTAGGCTTTGCTCTCTATAACCGAAGTTGCCGTTGAATAACAAACGATTGTTCAAGAAACTGCCTGAAACAAGTCCTTCTATATCCATGCTACTCCAACCATCGCTACCGGTACTTAGGTTTGTACCAAAAGTCCAGTTGCGGTTACCAATCACGTTTGACAATGTCTGGTTAATCTGACCACTCAACGTGTTGGATAGAATGGAATTCATCGCCGCTGTAGACTGATTGCTCTGGGTGCTGTTTGCATTATAGGTGTAGAATCGACCAATTCCCAGTAGGTAGATAACCTGCATGTTGCGATCCTCTTCCGTAGAGATGAGGCTACGTACCATTTGCTCTTCATCGCTACTTACGTTGGGTAGCTCAAAGTCAAAGTTTACAATAGGTTGCTCCACTTTTCCCGTAAGGTTCATGATGCAGTTCACTTTTACGGCATTTTGGCTAAATGTAACGCCTGCATTCAAATCATTGAGCGATGCAGCCGGAACCAAGTATGTGGCCTTCATATTTAGACTAGCCTGCATAGGATTACCGTTGAACACAATCTTACTTCCGTTGCGGAATTTGAAATCCTTGTGAATGACATCTCGAATACACAGTTTATAGAGACCATCACTGATTTCGTACAATCCATACATGTTGAATGCTCCTTTATTGTAGAAGTGTGCCGTGAGATGACCGTTGCCGTTTAGTGCTATGTAATCCCCTGTCTTAGCGTCCATTAGTACTTTTACCGTACCTGTTGATGCTACGTTTACATCGAAGTTAATGTAGATGTTCGATGACATAGATTCCAAGGTTGACTTCATCTTTTCGTGTACGCTCCGGTCATTCTCTTCCTCCACCTTGCTCTTATCTCGGAAGGTGATGTAAGTGCCGCTTCCGAAATCGTCCGGATGTGTCGCGTTGTAGGTGAGGATGGAGTTTGGATTGGTGTTTACCTTTACATCAATCTTTACCTCCCCCGGTTCTCCGTTGATGTGAACATCGCCTCCGGCATAAATAGTTCCCCAAAACAATTCGTGCATGTCTCCTTGCGTATCGTAGCCCAAGATGTTGTCGCTCTTTACGTCAAAGTGAAAGCGCATCTTGTGCAACGCATCGTGAAGTAGCTCGCCCGAAACTCTCCCTGTATTGCCATATCTGTCGTATAGTGTTGATGGCTTGAATGTTATTCGATCTGGAATCAGATGGATATTTAAGTCCTTTATGCTGTATCTTGTGTTCAGCGCCGGGATAGACCCCTCTACATTGGCTGCCGCATCGCCCTCCAAGTTGATGCGCTTGAGCGGACCAAAGATGCGAAGTGTACCCGTAGCCCTTCCTTGTATATCTTCGAAGGCTCCCTCTATGTATTCGTTCAAGAATGCCATATTGGCGTTCAGCGCATTTATGTTCAAATCTAGTCCGTTATTCTTGCTACTCGGGTTTACGTATCCTTTGACTTGTACGGAAGATGCTGCATCAAAGTCTTTTATATCTCCATCTAGTTTTAGAGATACCTCATTCAAGTCGAAAGCAGCCTTTAAATCTAAATTGCCCATGCGTGCATTGTTGAAGCGGAAGTCGGGTAGATTCACATGTGCCTGCAATAGTGGTTCTTCGGAAAATAAATTGCCTGCGGTAATCGTACCCGTTACCAATCCGCTAAAGTCCACCGAATGGAAGTTTACTAGGTTGAATACATATTCCAGGTTCACATCCTTCACTTTCGCTTCAATTAATTCGTCGCTGTTTTTTGCTACTACACCGTTAATGCGCACCGACTGTTTGGCATGGTGCAAAAGGAAGTTGCTGACACGTAGCTGCTGATTTTCGTAACTGATAACCGAAGGCTCAAGATTCCAAATACTATCGTTGATGCAAAAACTGGATTCGTGCACGCTAATTTGTGCTGCCGTGTTACGACCGTAATCCTTGAAGAGATACGTGGATAGGTTTAAGTCTCCGTGATAGCGAGAGGTTGAATCCTCGTTCCAATATAGATGAGAAACGATGGTGTTGTTTATTAATTCGTTGTCTAGATGGAACAGAATGGGTTGTTTTCCCATCACCTTCTCCACTTGCAGTTGACTCATTACTCTTCCCGACTGTGCATTGCAGTTAAACCGTACATTGCGCAGTACTTCCGAACCGTACTCTACGTGTTGACCGTTTAGTTCCAGAGAAAGTGTTCTCATATTGTCGTTTATCTCTCCTTCTAGTGTTAGTGGCTCCTCAATAACCAAGGGTACGTTCAATAAATCCTTTATCCAGGAATTCGGTTGCATCTCCATTCGGAAGATTAGTTGGTTGTCAGTTGCCTCCCCGGGCGATGGAGCGGGGAAGAGGTTCTGCATTTGGTTGCTAATAATCCATCTCATGGAGGTGGGTAGTGTGGCATATTCGAAATCGCCGTTGATATACGCATTTAAAAAATCACTCTCCAAACGAATCTCTTTTTGTTCGTGAAGGTTTGTAACAGACATATTCAGCTGGCGTAGTTCTGCATTCTTTTCTGCATTGCGCATACTAAAGTTCGATAGATGAATTTCTCCTGTTGCATCCTCCAATCGGCTCCCTTGTACATCCGCCGTAAGTCGTCCGTCAAATGTGGTGTTTGGATATTTATTGCTAAGATTCAGCATGTTCGGATTAAAATTCTTTACCTCCGTAACCAGCAATAGATGATTCAGCTGTCCCTCTTTCTGTAGAGCGGTTTCCAATAAAATCTGTGCATGCGGATCTTTTAAGTCTACCGTAGCCGTATACCGATTTCCGGCATACGAAGCTTGAGAAGACAATTCTCGATACACGTAGTTTTTGTACGCTATGTCTTGCAAACGGAGCGTTGCCTTCACGTTTGTCTTCTCTTTCGAAGCTATATTGCCATCCACAGACAACTCCGCTCTACCTACCTGAAGCGGTTCTTTACTTCCTATAAGAGCCGCCACATCGATATCCTCACCAAACACCGTACCACTCACCGTACCGTCTTGTGCATAAAAAGCACTTACTTTAGCCGAGAAACGAGGGGATTCCAGTGTTAGTAAAGCATCTGACGTTTGTCGACTCCATGAGCCGGAGCCTTTGATGTGCAACGAACCAACACGTGTGCGCACCTTATTTATTATACTATCGTTTGTTGGGAAGCAATCCTCTAGCAGAGCTAATCCGCCCTCCGTAATAGATAGTTCTTGTAGTTGAGCACTTGCTGAAAGCGAATTTTTGTCAAAATCTTTATGCGTAAGTTCTCCACTTATTGTCCATTGAATATCGTTGGAACAGTTCATCGCCATTTGGTTCAATCGGACACATCCGTCGGCTGCCGTCACCTCCATATCTAAGTCTATATTTCGATACGCCGCTGTCGGGATAGGAAAAATAGAAGCCAAGTCCGCCGGATTCAATGGATGCGCATGCAATCCTATATGCGTGCGGAGGGAAGCAAGTATGGAACGCATTCCTTTTGATTTATCGGAAAGATTGAATTCAAAATCCGTATCATCAAGAGTAATAGTAGAATACGGCATCTTTAAAAGGAAATCCTCCAAACGTGCACGCTTATCGTTACTCTGTAATGCAAAAGACAATTCTCCAAGTTCCATTCCGGATGTTTCCTCCCGGAAACGCATACGCTTCACAGACAAATTGATAGAATCATTCGTAAGCGCCTTCAAACGGATGTTCGCATTCATGTTCGAGAGGTGCAGATGCGATGGGTTAAACCGTCCGGGAGTCTTTTCCTTATATCTAAGATTGTAAGAAATATTCATATTTCGTAAAAACAAAGAACGAATCCTTACATCCGTTTTCTTTTCCGAAGTAGAATCTTTCGATGCAAATGCATCCAAGAAGAATTGGTAGTTTGGCGCACTGTCCGGATGTTCCTTATATAGATTCGCCCGCGCGCCAAAGAGTTGTGCAGTTGAGATATCTACCTTGTTGCTCGCCAATTCCAATAGGTTAATCTTTACCGCCATTCTTTTTGCTCTCAGTAACGTCTCGTCGTGTTGATCCTTTATGTACACCCCATCGAGTGTTATGCGATTCATCCACCCGAAGTCCACCCGCTCTATGGAGACCTCCGTCTGCAAAAAATTGCTCATGAAGTTTGCTATGTAGCCGGACAAAGCACGTTGTACCATCGGTAATTGCAGTGCCGACAGCAGTAGGATTTGAAGGACAAGAATCGTCCCTACAACCCGTGGTATTATATATCTAAACCGTTTAATAACTCCGTGTTTAATCGATGCAAATGCATCTTTTTTGCAAAAGTACGAATTTTCATTGGATATTTTCTTCTTTTTCTCTGCTTTTTTACGTAAATTTGCATCGTTTTAGAACTAAAACAATTTTATATTTTATATATGGCAAATGTAATTAAGTTACGCAAAGGCCTGAACATCAACCTGAAAGGTGCAGCTAAGAAGGAAGTGATTTCCGTAAATGCATCCGGAATCTATGCATTGGTTCCCGATGATTTTACAGGAGTTACCCCCAAGGTAGTTGTAAAGGAGGGTGAGAAGGTAAAGGCCGGGGAAGCCTTGTTTGTTGACAAGAAGCAACCCTCAGTGAAGTTTGCATCCCCCGTGAGCGGTACAGTCGTACTGGTGGAGCGCGGAGAACGTAGAAAATTGCTGAGCATACAGGTACAAGCCGATGAACAGCAAGAGTTCGCAGACTTCGGGAAAAAGAGTGTAGATTCTTTGAGTGGCGAAGAAGTGAAGAACGCCCTGCTCGAAGCCGGATTGTTCGGCTACATCCAGCAGCGTCCTTATGCTGTCACAGCATCACCGGCTGACACTCCCAAAGGAATCTTTGTATCCGCATTCGACACCATGCCGCTGGCAGCTGACTTTGAGTTCGTGCTTACCGGTAAGGAAAATGATTTCCAGACCGGTCTGACCGCTCTCTCAAAGATTGCTCCCGTAAGTTTGGGTATCGGTGCCAAGCAGAGTCATCACGCCTTGACCTCTGCAAAGAGTGTAAATGTGACGGTGTTTGACGGTGCAGCTCCTGCCGGTAATGTAGGCGTACAAATCAACCATCTTAATCCGGTAAACAAGGGCGAGGTGGTATGGACAGTGGGAGCAGAGGAGGTTATCTTTATCGGACACCTCTTTAATTCCGGACAAGTAGACCTCACCCGTACCATTGCATTGGTAGGTTCTCAAGTGAAGGAACCTGCGTATGCGCGCGTTCGAGTAGGACAAAACTTAGAAGGACTGTTGAACGGTCGTCTTGAAGGCGGAAATAACCGTATTATCAACGGAAATGTTCTCACAGGTAAAAAATGTGATGCAAAAGCATTCCTCAATGCCCATGCAACCGAAGTAACCGTAATCCCTGAAGGCGATGACGTACACGAGTTGTTGGGATGGATTGCTCCTCGTTTCAACGAGTTCTCCACCAGTCGCAGCTACTTCAGTTGGTTGTGCCCCAAGAAGGAGTACACCCTCGATGCCCGCATCAAGGGAGGTGAGCGCCACATGATTATGAGTGGTGAGTACGACAAGGTATTCCCTATGGATATCTACCCCGAGCAACTCATAAAGGCAATCATAGCAGGTGATATCGACCGTATGGAAGCACTCGGTATTTACGAGGTGGCACCGGAAGACTTCGCCGTGTGTGAGTTTGTATGTTCCTCTAAGATGGAGTTGCAGCGTATCGTGCGCGAAGGTCTCGATATGTTGCGTAAGGAAATGGCTTAATAACACAGTATATTAATATGAACGCGTTAAGAAAATATATCGATTCGATAAAGCCGAACTTTGAAGAGGGAGGCAAGCTTCACGCCTTTCGCTCCGTATTCGACGGTTTCGAGACATTCCTTTTTGTCCCGAACACTACGAGTAAGAGCGGTGTGAACGTACACGACGCCATCGACAGCAAGCGCATCATGTCGTTCGTGGTAATCGCTTTGATTCCTGCATTGCTTTTTGGTATGTACAATGTAGGTTATCAAAACTATGCAGCTGCAGGAACGCTTGCTTCCGCAAGTTTCCTGGAGATTTTTGCATACGGTTTCCTAGCCGTGCTGCCTAAGATTATCGTCTCTTACGTAGTCGGTTTGGGCATTGAGTTTGTTGTGGCTCAGTGGAAAAACGAGGAGATTCAGGAGGGATTCCTGGTATCCGGTATGATTATTCCGTTGATTGTTCCGGTAGGTTGTCCGTTGTGGATGATTGCCGTAGCTACCGCATTCTCCGTAATCTTCGCCAAGGAGATTTTCGGTGGTACCGGTATGAACATCTTCAATGTGGCTTTGATTACTC
>CAYSOK010000006.1:0-30438 GCA_964432645.1 uncultured Bacteroidaceae bacterium
AAAAAGGTCTCCTTCATCTTCTCAGACAAAGGAGACCACCACGAATTATTACTTCAAAAAGTATTATTTTACTTTATATCAATGACAGGTATATTATCCTTGTCATTATACTCTAGATTTTCACCTGCCATACCCCATATAAAGGTATAGTAGTAGGTTCCGGCAGCTGCATGGATGGACCACTCCGGTGACATAATCGCCTGCTCATTGTGCAACCACACCACACGACTCTCCTGCGGCTCACCCATCATGTGTGAGATGGTCTGACCCTCCGGCAGGTTGAAGTAGTAGTACGCCTCAATACGACGACCGTGTGTGTGAGGCGGCATGGTGTTCCATACCGCACCCGGCTGCAACTGAGTCAAACCCATCTGCAACTGGCAAGGTCCTTCTTCCAAGGCATCGCGCACAATCAACTTATAAATCGTACGGCCGTTTGCTTCCTCGGTTGTTCCTACCGGCCCCCAAATAGCAGCCTTGAGCGAACCCTTTCTGCCATCGAGTGTCACCCACTGCGTCTTGTAGTGCTTGTGGGCTGTAGCGGAATTGATGTAGAACTTGGCAGGATTCTTGGCATCCTTGGAACGGAAGATGATCTCCTTGTTGACATCCTTGTCCTTATCCAAGTGACCGCGTCCTACATACAGAGCCTCCTTGGGGCCCAATACATACTCCTTACCATCTACCAATACGGAACCGGTTCCGGTACCACAATTGATAACTCCCAACTCGCGATTGTAGAGGAAGTAAGGATCCTTAATCGTCTTATCGATGGAGAGACCCAGTTCGGTGAAGTTTTCCAACTTAAGATCTTTGGTCACAGGCATAGCACCTCCAAAGATAAAGCGGTCGTAGTGAGAATAAGTAAGATTAATCTCATCTGCCACCATCACCTTCTCCATCACGAAACGCTCACGGAGTGTCTTCGTGTCGTAGTGCTTAACATCGTCCGGATGACAAGCCGTTTGATATTGTACCGTCTGCTGAGCCATTGCACCGGTAAAGGCCGTCAGCAGGGCAACGCTTAAGAATAACTTTTTCATATCTTGTATCTATTATTTTTTATTGATTCGCTGTCTATTCCATAGCACTAACGCTACGGTGAGTACACTGAGGATACCGGCACCGATATAGCTCAAATGCTTCATGCAGGCATAGATAAGGGTACTGAGCGGACTGGAGGCGAAGTCGAGTGCTCCCGCCTGGAATCCCTCGGGTACTGCTACGGAAGCATCTTCGGGATGTGCCATCTGTACGGAGTGTGCCGCACTGGTAAAATCAGGCGCCATCCAAGTGACAAAGTATAGTCCGATGGCAATAACCACTAGTCCTACGATGAAGCTACGCAACACATTACCCTTGGTAAAAGGAAGTATCATCACAAACACGTAGAACATACCAGCCAATGAAGCCAACGGCAAAAAGTGGTTGCCGGGCAATACTACTGCCAACAAGAGTGTTACGGGGATGAGCAATAGGGAAACTACTAGTGTAGTAGGATGACCGATAACCAATGCAGGGGACATACCTATATATAGTTCCTTATCGGCACCAAACTTACGAGCAATAAGTTCACGAGTGGCATCGGATATGGGTTTCAAACCTTCGATAAACAGGCTGGTGATACGGGGGATAAGTTCCATGACGGCTCCCATCTTGATACCCAATCCCAGAATTCCCGGAATGCTATCAATCAGTTCGTTGGAATCCTTACAAGCCAATGCTCCAATCAGAATACCTATGATAACGCCCAAGAAAAGCGGTTCACCAAAGAGTCCGAATTTCTTTTTCATACCCTCGGAGTCGATGTTTACCTTATTTACACCGGGAACATAGTCCAATCCTTTGTTGATGACCACTGCAAAAGGCATAAATCCTTGGCAGAACGGCTGCGGAATGGAGATTCCCTCCATGTTGGGATAGAACTCTTGAAACTTCTTAGCGGTCAGGTCGGCAAGAACCAATGTAATAATGTAACATACGATTGCACCGAAGAATCCCCAACCAATAGAATCGGTCATAAAATAAACCACTGCACCGATAAAGGCAAAGTGCCAATAATTCCACAAATCGATGTTCACCGTACGGGTGCAACCCAAGAGCAACAACACGAGGTTTACGCCCAAACATACAGGAATAATAAAAGAACCCACCAATGTGTTGTATGCTACCGAAGCGGCGGCCGGCCAACCCATATCGAAGACTTCCAGTTCAAGACCGTAAATCTCCACCACCTTGTTCAGCGCCGGACCCAACGACTGAGTCAGCAGTGCCGTAACAATACTCAAACCCACAAATCCAACGCCCACATAGAGACCGCTCTTGAGAGCCTTGGAGAAATTAATGCCTATACACACTCCCAATATCGTGAAGATAACGGGCATCATTACGGCGGCACCTAGACCGATGATGTAACTGAAAACAGCTTCCATAAATCGATTTTTTTTGTTTTTTTATTCTATGTAAATTATTAGATTATGACCATTTGCGCTGCGAAGATAATACTTTTTTTTGAACAAAGCAACCTATCTTCTTTATTTTTTCACAAAACAGCCGTAAAAGTCCACATTTATTTGTAACTTTGCAGGAATTTAAGCTATGAGTAAATAGATTTATTAGGATATGAAGGATAAAATTGTTTCATTTTGTTGGCAGCATTTTTTATTAATCCTTTCACTCTTGATTATGACATTGGGAGTGGCTTGCTGCGTACGTTCGGCTTTAGGTTCGAGCGTGATTAGTGTGATTCCGTATGTGTTTGAAAACGCGGGTGACAAGGGATGGGTGCCGGAACTTACTATCGGTCAATACACGTATCTTATGAATGCCTTTTTTGTGGTCTTGCAAATTCTTATCCTGCGTCGACAGTTTGAAGCCGTTCAGTTGTTTCAACTGATTATAGGATTCTTATTCGGCATGATGCTGGACCTTTGGATGTTGCTCACGGGATGGTTGGTTCCGGACGGCTTGTGGCAGCAGGTGCTGACGCAGTTGGCGGGTTGTATCATCTTGGGTGCGGGTATCTCCTTCGAAGTACGGTGTGGCAGTGTCACCATGCCGGGTGAGGGCATCTCGGTGGCGGTGTGTCAAGTGACGCATGCGGAGTTTCCGAAGGTTAAGATCATCATCGATGTGATACTGGTGGTGACCGGTATTATCTTGTGTTATGTATTCTTTGGCGCATGGCAGTGGCACATCATTGGAATCGGTACCTTGGTGGCTATGTTTTTCGTGGGGATAGTGGTGCGTTGGGTTACACGATACACCCCCTGGTTTGATACACTTTTAGCATACCGTCCGGGATTCCGTCGGTACATCTACGGTTTGGCACGCCACCTTTATATAAAGAAATAAGGAAATCGAGTTTCGGATGAACATACACCTTCATCCGAAACTCGTATGTCTTTTACACCTTTTTGCCTTCGAGCAACATATCACGACGTGATTTACTCTGTGTCACTATATATACACCTGAAAATACCAATACCACGGCAATTACCTTTTGTATATTGAAGCTGCCCATACCCAGAATGATGGCTACGGTAGATGCCATGATGGGTTGCATATAGTTGTACATACTCACCACGGTGGGACGCAATCGTTGTTGTGCCCCCATCAAACAGATGTACGCTACAAACGTACCGCCCAATACCACGTAAGATACTTGCCAGTAGGCAGCGGTGGAGATTCCGGACCATTCTATGGAGGTCAAATCGTTGTAAGACAGTGGAATGTAGCACATGGAAGCATAGACAAACATCCATTTGTTAAGAGTAATCGGTGTATAGCGTTGTGACAAACTCTTAAATACTGTCAGATAGATGGAAAAACTTATCTGTGCCATGAGACAGAAGATGTCTCCCAAGAGATTTCCCCCACCGCCGGCGCTACCACTACTCATAATAAGGATGAGTGCACCAACAGCGCCGAGGAAGATTCCGATTACCTTCATGCTTGTAACGGGTTCTCTAAGGAAGAGTGCTGCTACAATCATGGTTACAATGGGAAGTGTGGTGGTTACAATACTGGCATCGATAGGCGATGTGAGTGATAGTCCGAAGATGAATACTCCTTGATTACACACCAGAGCAAAGATGGATGCAAAGAAGAGTCGTAGCATGTCGCGATGGTTTACGTGCTCCTTTTTGCAAAAGAGCGAGAGTATCCAGAAGCAGGCTGCTGCTCCTACCATACGGAATGTTGTAACCGTAAGTGCCGAAAACTCGGCTAGTGCCGATTTGCCAATGGGCGACATGAGTCCCCACAGCATATTGGCAAAAAGGGCCATTAGGTGACCCGGAATGTTTTTGTTGTCCTTCATCTTTTTACATTTTTCTTGTTTGCCAAAAAAGGACGCTGCATTTGATTGCAACGTCCTCAAGACAATTTATTCTTTTTCTTACGCCAAGCGGTGAATCACCAAACCCGAACGTAATTTCGGCTCGAACCATGTAGCTTTCGGTGGCATAATATTGCCACTATCGGCTATGTCGATAATCTGCTTCATAGATACGGGATAGAGTGCCAAGGCTACGCGCATCTCGCCGGAGTCTACACGGCGCTTCAGTTCGCCCAAGCCTCGCAGTCCACCTACGAAGTCTATGCGTTTGTCGGTACGCAAATCCTTTATACCCAGAATCTCGTCCAAGATAAGTCGACTGCTAATGGAGACGTCCAGTACCCCGATAGGGTCTTGCTCGTTGTAGCGTCCTTCCTTGGCATTGAGGCTATACCATTCTCCGTCCAAATAGAGTGAGAACTCATGAATCTTGGCGGGACGATATTCCTCTGCGCCCTTCTTCTCTACCGTAAAGTCCTTCTGCAGAGCCTTCAAGAACTGTTCGGAAGTGAGTCCGTTGAGATCCTTGACTACACGATTGTAATCCAATATGGTCAACTGATTTGCCGGGAAGCAAACAGCCATGAAGTAGTTGTACTCCTCATCACCGCGGTGGTTGGGATTCTGTTTTGCCTTCTCTGCTCCCACCAAAGCTGCCGCTGCACTACGATGGTGACCGTCGGCTATGTACATAGCGGGCATGGCGGCAAAGGCCTCCGTGATAATGCGAATATCTTCTTGATCCTTGATTACCCAAAACTTATGACCAAAGCCATCGATGGGTGCCACAAAGTCGTACTCCGGTTCCGTTGCAGCATAACGAGCCACAAGGCTATCCAGCACCCGGTTCTCAGGATATGCAAAGAAGACCGGTTCGATGTTGGCATTGTTTACACGCACATGTTTCATGCGATCTTCCTCCTTGTCGCGACGTGTCAATTCGTGTTTTTTGATACGTCCCTCCATGTAGTCGGCAACCGAAGCTGCCACAACAAGACCATACTGTGTCTTACCGTTCATGGTTTGTGCATAGATGTAGTAACATTCTTGCTCATCTTGCTTCAACCAACCTTTCTTGCAGAACTTCTCAAAGTTTTCCGCTGCTTTGGCATAGACACGTTCATCGTATTCACTCGTACCCACCGGGAAGTCAATTTCCGGTTTTATGATGTGGTACAAGCTCTTTTCGTTATCCCCTGCTTCGGCACGAGCCTCCTCTGAACTGAGCACATCGTAAGGGCGGCTTTCTACCTGTTCCACCAAATCTTTTGGAGGACGGATTCCCTTAAAAGGTTTAACCGTTGCCATGTCTCTTACTTGTTAACCTGGAACTTAGTGATACCCTCTTTGAAGAAGCCTACAATCTGCTTAGCGGCAGCAATACCGGCATTGGTATTTGCCTCTGCAGTCTGTGCACCCATCTTCTTGGGAGTACTGAAGTAGCGACCCGGGAATTTTTCAACAAACTCGGCATTGGCATCGGGCATGATATCGGTGATGTACTTAAGATCTTCACGCTCGGAAAGAATCTCTATCAGTCCCGGTTCATCGATTACCTCCTTACGGGCGGTATTAATGAGGATAGCTCCCTTCTTCATGGTGCCAACCAATGCTTTGTTGATGCTCTTACGAGTTTCATCGGTTGCGGGGATGTGTAGGGAAACGATATCACAAGTACGGAACAATTCCTCTTGGGAAGCTACTGCTTCTACGCCGGCTGCTTCAATCGCTTCTTTCGGACAGTAAGCATCGTAAGCTGCTACCTCCATGCCAAAGCCCTTGGCAATACGTGCCACATTTCTACCTACGTTACCGAAGGCAAGGATACCCAACTTCTTTCCCATCAACTCGCTACCACTTTTTCCGTTGTAGAAGTTGCGAACGGTGTACACCAACAAACCGAGTACCAATTCTGCTACGGCATTGGCATTTTGTCCGGGTGTGTTCATTACGACCACCTTGTGTTCGGTGGCTGCTGCCAAATCTACGTTATCGTAACCGGCACCGGCACGTACCACGATTTTAAGATTGGGGGCTGCTGCCAATACTTCTGCATCTACCTTATCACTACGAATAATGAGTGCGTCTGCGGTTGCTACAGCTTCCAGAAGTTGAGCCTTTTCGGTATATTTCTCAAGTAGAGCCACCTCATATCCGGCAGCTTCCACTTCTTGAGTTATACCCTTTACCGCTGCTGCGGCAAAGGGTTTTTCAGTTGCTATTAATACTTTCATTATTATCTACTTAAGTTGTGTAACTTAATGTTGTGCTTCAAAGTCCTGCATACACTTAACCAGTGCCTCTACGCCCTCTATGGTCTGAGCATTGTAGAGGGAAGCACGGAAGCCACCTACGCTACGGTGTCCTTTCACACCCACCATACCGCGTTCGGTAGCAAACTTCAAGAAGTCTGCCTCCAAGTCCTTATACTCGTCGTTCATTACGAAACATACGTTCATGAGAGAACGGTCTTCCTTGTTCGCTGTACCACGGAACAACTTGTTGCGGTCAATCTCTGCATAGAGAATATCGGCACGCTGATGAGCCAACTTATCCATTGCTTCCACACCACCGTTCTTCTTAATCCAACGCAGAGTTTGAAGTGCACAGTAAATAGGCACTACCGGAGGTGTATTGAACATAGAACCCTTCTCCACATGTGTTCTGTAATCCAACATGGTAGGAATGGTGCGAGACACCTTGCCCAGAGCATCGTCCTTGACGATAACGATGGTAACACCTGCCATAGACAAGTTCTTCTGAGCGCCTGCATAGATGCACTCATACTTGCTGACATCTATCGGACGAGAGAAGATATCGGAAGACATATCGGCGATAACCGGAACCGGAGAGTCTATATCCTTGCGAACCTCTGTACCATAGATGGTATTATTGGTCGTGAAGTGGAAATAATCTGCATCCGCAGGAATCTCATAATCCTTAGGGATAAAGGTATAGTTCGCATCGGCAGAGCTAGCAACCTCAACCGTTTCACCAAAGTTCTTAGCCTCCTTCATGGCCTTCTTAGCCCAAACGCCGGTATTCAAATAAGCGGCTTTTTTCTCCAAGAAGTTATAAGGTATCATACAGAACTCCAAGCTTGCGCCACCCCCCAAGAAGAGTACCGAGTATCCTTCAGGGATATTCAACAGTTCCTTTACCAAAGCTACTGCTTCATCTACCACCGGTTGGAAGTCTTTTGCACGATGGCTAATCTCCATCAAGGAAAGACCACTACCGTTAAAATCCAAACAAGCTTGCGCAGTTGCCTCGATGACCTCGCGTGGAAGCATGGAAGGTCCTGCGTTAAAGTTGTACTTTTTCATTTTTCAAGTTAATTATATATTTACGTTCAAAAGCCCGATAAAATCGAACCTATTTTCATTATTCGGTGCAAATATACTAAAAATCCTTTTAAATAATAGCTTTCATACGATAAAATAATACGGAATGGGGGCATAAAATTGACAAATGTTATTTTTTTGTCTATATTTTCAAGAAATTCGAATATTATTACAAGAATCTCTCGTTGTTCTCCTACTGTGTGGAGGGCAACGAGAGATTCGTTTTTATCGGGCTTCTTCAATAATAGTCTTTACACCTTTTATCTTCTCGCCGTTTATTTTTTTCAACAAACGAGAGAGTTTGTCCTTACGTATAGCGACGAAAGCGTAGTGTTCCTTTACATCGATACGACCGACGTCTTCTCTACTCAATTCTCCTTTTTTGGAAAGGAAACCCATAATATCGCCCTTGCTTATTTTGTCCTTTTTTCCCTTACCTATATATAAGGTTGACCAACGAGAAGGCTTGGGAGCAGGTATAGGACCTTCTACGGAGTATTCATCGGCACCTTGCATCCATTCGGGAGTGCGCTCGGTGGGGCCTACAATCAGATAGCTATTGCCTTGTGCTTCCCATCGGGCAGTACGTCCGTTGCGATGGATGTAGGTTTCTTCGTTGGGAGGAAGGTGGTAGTGTACCACATTATCAATGTCGGGAATATCGAGTCCTCGGGCGGCTAAATCGGTAGACACAAATACATTGCAGGTACCGTTACAGAATTTATAGAGGGCTCGTTCACGGTCTTTTTGTTCCATACCTCCGTGAAACACCTCGCAAGCCACATTGCACTCCTTTAGATAATTCCCTACTCGTTCGGTAGCTTCGCGATGATTTACAAAGACCACCGTAGAGGCTTCGCCTTGCAGACAGAGGAATTGATAGAGAGTCTTGAGCTTGTCTTTCTCCGGAGAGTGAATGACGTGATTGGAGATGCGTGGAGCGGCATCAGCATCTACATAGTTGAGTGTGATGACGTTGCTCATGCCGACAAAGAGAGGTATCTCTTCGGCTTCAGTGGCGGAGAGAAGGATGCGCTTACGCAACTTGGGGAGACGGGTGATGACTTGTTTCATCTCGTCTCTAAAGCCCAGTTCCAGCGATTTATCAAACTCATCTATCACTAGTGTTTCAATACCTTCAACCGGAAAGTTCGCTTTGTTTATATGGTCGTTGACACGTCCCGGAGTACCGATAATGATATGGGGTTGCACACCCTTCAGCGTACGATGTTCTTCCATTGCAGGGCGACCTCCATAGACGCTTACAGCACGTATGGGAGTTCCCATCTTACGAATCACCTGTTCTGTCTGCAGTGCCAACTCGCGTGACGGCACCAAGACCAGAGCTCGTACAAGTGTAGACTCTTCTTCGATAGCAGGAATCTCCATTAACTTCTGTATCAATGGAATAAGATATGCCAATGTCTTTCCGCTACCGGTAGGTGACAGTAGTACCATGTTCTTATCCTGTGAATAGAGTTCTGCCATTTGCTCCTGCATGGCACTGAGCGACTCTATACCGAGTTTTGCAAGTATCTCTTCTCGTGTCATCATATTCATTATCGTTTATGTATGTTAGTATAATTGAAACTTTAAGCCAAGCGATAGACTCAGGTAGTCCTTGGGTTTTAAATACTTATTGGTGATAGCACTTACCAAATACAGATCGCATGTGCTCACTTCATAAAAGAAGGTGACTTCGTGCGCTAACACTCTATACTGTGGGGGAATCTTGTAGGTAAGTCGCTCACCCAAGAAGATATTGGTTCGAATCTTAGAGGAAAAACCGTAGTACCCTTTTGGATATCTACCGGGTTCACTTACCCAAAATTCGTTTCCAAAGATGGTGTTGAAGTAGATGCCGCAAGTGAGCGGTTCTACACACCAACGGGAATTATGGATATCCAACTTCCAGGGGATATAATTTTGTTTCAACGTAAAAGTGAGTTTTGGACGTTTGGACTGAAACTTAGGCATAAAGCCAAAGAAGACATCGGTTTCCCACTGATTACGTTTGCCATAATCCCATCCCGTACCTATAGAGAGCATACCCATGTTGCCTGCATACTGAAACTTCAAGTGTGACGGCATAATTCGCTCCCAACTTTTACGATAGCGTTTTAGGTGGCGCTCGTAACGAACACTGTTTACCTCTACACTGTCCTTAAACTCCTGTGCAAAGGCATTCGTGGACACGATTGTTATGAACACAAGTGTCAGACGCTGAATACTTTGTTTAGTAATAGACCACCTCTTTTTCATATCCGTCGGGGGTTATAGTAAAAACATAGTAGCAACGATCTTTCATACAAGTACTCATATAGTACATGGTGCCATTGCCAAAGAAATCTTCTTCGTAGAGACGGTGATCGTGAGCTGCAGTACAAAAGAGAAGATTCGGGAAGAGGTGTATGTAGTAGTCAAACACATCCGCCACGTTGTTGTTGAACTGGTCACTCGTGGGGCAGGCGTGCATACTCACCACCGTGCGATCATACTCATTGCTTCGCGATGACACCTCTTCTTTCATAAAGTTGAAGTCGGGAACAGGATGGGAGTAATCATATTCCAAAGCATTGGTATTCAAGCATACAAATTTGATACGTCCTGCAATGAAGGAGAAGTTCTCCACGCCAAACACATTGGCATATACCTCCTCGCCTGTACCTATACAGTCATGGTTTCCCAGAATCACCACATAAGGAACATTGAGTCCCTCCATGATATCACGTTGCCACAAGAACTCATCGGTAGCACCAAAGTCGCTCATATCCCCTCCGTGTATCACAAAGTCGATGTCGTTACGTTTATTCAAATCCGAAACGAAATCCACCGTCTCATCGTACCAACGCTGAGAGTCACCCATGGTAACAAAGCGTATGGTATCCTTGCCCTTACATGCCGATTCTATGCGCTTTATATTGGATGCGTTTATATCCGTCTTCCCCGTCACGCGAGCATCGTAGGGGTTGTAATCGAACATATCGCAGCTGCTAAACAAGAGACATGTACAGGTTACCGTTAATTGAATGATTCCTTTTACCATACAAGCATAAATCTTTCTCATTCATTTAATTGTGTTCCGGGAATTTTACTCCCGAAACACATGTATCCTTAATACAACGATACGTCAATGCTAAAGGGAGAGTCGAAATCCTTAAGGAGCTCATGGTTCTTATCCTTCTCACTCAAGATAGCAGACTCCACCGGGATGCGCCAATCAATACCAAGGCTTTCATCGGCTATAGAGATGCCACCGTCTGCTTCGGGCGCATAGAAATTATCGCACTTGTACTGGAATACGGCTGTTTCACTCAATACGGCAAAACCGTGAGCGAAGCCTCTGGGCACAAAGAACTGACGATGATTCTCTTCGGTGAGTTCCACAGCTACGTGCTGACCGTAAGTGGGACTCCCCTTGCGTATGTCTACCGCAACATCGAGTACCGCACCCTTTACGCAACGCACCAACTTGCTCTGAGTGAACGGCGGACGCTGGAAATGCAAACCGCGCATTACACCGTATGAAGACATGGATTCATTGTCCTGCACAAAGTGTATGGGACGTACCTTCTCGTCGAATTCGCGCTGAGAAAAGGACTCAAAGAAATATCCTCTTGCATCGTTGAAGATGCGAGGCTCTATGATTACAACTCCATCGAGTTTTGTTTTAATTACTTCCATCTTTTCTTTATATAATACTATTTATCTTTCTATTATTTATATATTTACCTCTTCGCCGTCATACCCCACTTGTATGTGACCGGGCAACGTTCGGTTCACCACTTCGTGGCGATGTGCATGATGACTCAAGTGAATAATCCGCGCTTGCTTCGCTCCTATTTTCTCTGCAAAGAGAGCGGCTTCTTCTATTGTCTGATGCGTGTTGTGCGGCTCGTGACGAAGCCCGTTTATAATCAAGAAGTCGAGTCCTTCAAGGTAAGACAACTCCTCTTCGGGTATACTCTTCATGTCGGTTATGTATGCCATGTTGTTGATACGATACCCCAATATAGGCAACCTACCGTGCATCACCTTGAGCGGAAGGATGTGGAACGGTCCGATATCAAAAGAGTCATGCGGCTGCAATACATGCAAGTGCAACTGAGGTACTCCCGGATACTTGTGTTCTACAAAGCAGTAAGGTATGCGCTGCTTGAGGTCGGTCACCGTAAGCGAATCGGCATAGATATGTACATCCCCAAACACACTGTAGGGACGCAAGTCGTCAATACCCGCCACATGATCGTAGTGCTCGTGAGTCAAGAGTACGGCATCGAGTCGTGCAAAGGGGATGCGCAACATCTGTTGACGAAAGTCGGGACCGCAATCCAACAATAAGCGATAGCCATCTTGCTCCAAAAGAGCCGAACAACGCAGTCGCTTGTCCCGTGGATCGGTAGAGGTACATACCTCGCACGTACACCCTATCTGGGGTACTCCCGTACTCGTTCCGGTTCCCAATATGCGTACCTTCATAACTTCTTCTCCTTATATAATGTTCACCTCCGGATGAATCTGTATCCCGAACTTCGCTTCCACTTCGCTACGGATGGTATTGCACAAGTCTACTATCTCTTGCGAGGTGGCTCCTCCACGATTCACCAACACGAGAGCTTGCTTGTCGTGTACCCCGGCTTTGCCCAACGAACGACCCTTCCATCCGCATTGCTCTATCAGCCATCCGGCGGGAATCTTGACGTTTGCATCGTCCACCTCATAAAAAGGCACTTCCGGATACGATATCTGTATCTTGCGCAGATACTCCACCGGCACCACAGGATTCATAAAGAAACTTCCGGCATTGCCCTCCATCTTGGGATCGGGCAACTTATCGCGACGAATGGATATGATGGCATCACGCACCGCACGAGCGGTAGGGCTTTCTTCGGTAAGCACCTGACGTATATTACCATACGTGAGTCGTGGCGTATATGTATGACTTAACCGTAGTGTGACGTGTGTAACAGCATATTTCCCCTTCCAGTCCAACTTAAACCGACTGCGGCGATATCCATAACAGCAATCATCTACGGGTATCTCTTCCTTTTCCCCCGTATCCAAGCGGACGCAGGAAACGCTCACAATCAAGTCTTTCACCTCGGCACCATACGCACCGATATTTTGAACGGCAGCTGCTCCCACTTCTCCGGGTATAAGTGACAAATTTTCTGCACCGTACAGACTGTGCGCCACAGCATAGTCCACGAAATCGTCCCATACCACACCGGCTCCAACACGCAGAATGGCATTCTCGGCATTGTCAGAGACCATATCTATCGTAGTAATCCTGCTATGTAATACGGTGCCCGGGAAATTACTTGTAAACAGCAGATTCGACCCTCCTCCTATATGCAAAAACGGCTTTGCACTCTCCGGAGCGTACTGTTTAATCCACGTCTGCAACTCCTCCACAGATTCGTACTCCACGAAACATGCAGCCTGTACATCCATCCCGAAGGTGTTGTGATGCAATAGATTATAATTCTTTTCTATTCTCATTTCCAGCGTATCACCCTTCTAGTTTTCATACTTCACCAGCATCCACTTACCATCTATCCTGCGAAACGTAAGTATATCCATCATACCGTTGCAGATACCCTTCTTAACCACCAACTTACGATCCGTCTCTTTATAGTGCTGACCGTAGTCTATGCTTGTTATGTAGTCCGTAGCCATCTCCGGTGAAAAGTCCGGCCACTGCTCCGGCGATATGATTCCGTTCATCTCCTCCTCGCCATCATCCATCTCCTCCGTATCGGTAGAAATAATAGAAATAGGGTCGTTGAGATGCTGCTTTTGGTAAACCGTGTCGTTCACGAAATTTCCGTAAAAGGTGAAGAATTCCGAGTCTTCATGCTTATTTATGTGACGTTCCTCCACCTTTGTCATGCGCCAAAGTCCTTCAAGTCTTTCGAATACGAAACGACGCATCGTGTTATCACGCAAGTTGATACGATCTACATTTACATGGTTGAGCTCCGTTGATTTTTCCAAATCAAGCTGCTGCTCGTTACTGAGAACGATGGTATAATAATCATCGGAAACAAAGAGTTTGTCGTGAACCCAATCTTTCCGATAAATCTTCTCCGTGCCCCCGTCCGTTTGCAAACTGATAGGGAATTTCACACGGTTCAACTGGATACGACGGTTCTGAGCGAAGTTGAAGATAAAATCATCAAACAACTCATCGGCAGCCTTCGGCAACTCAGCCTGAATGACGGAGTCCTCCACCATGACGGTATCCTCCTCTACCACAGCAGAGTCAGCAACCGTAGTTTCCGTCTCCTCCGTATTTTCGGAGGTCTGATTGCGACACGCCATCTGCGACAAAAGGCAGACCGCAGCCACTGGAATACATATCTTTTTCATCATCTATACGCAAAAATGCTTGCAAACATACCACTATTTATTGACATAAGCACCATAAAAAGGGTAAAAAAACACATCTTTTTATTTTTTCTACGGTTTTATGCTTTTTAGAGTGCCAACATAGCGTACTTTTCGTTATATTTGCAGACGATTTCATATATGGAACAAACAAAATAACGATAATAGAATTATGTTAACAAGAATTCAGCAGTTGAGAGAGGAGATAGCACAACTCCGGGCCACCGGTGCCGAGGAGATAGAAGCACTCCGAATCAAATATCTGAGCAAGAAGGGAGTTATTAATGAGCTTATGGCCGACTTCCGCAATGTGCCTGCCGACCAAAAGAAGGCGGTAGGTATGCAGCTTAACGTACTAAAAAACGAGGCACAGGAGAAAATCGCATCTCTCAAGGAGCAGTTTGCCACCAACGACAGCGAGGCTACGGAGATGGATCTTACCCGTACAGCTTATCCTATTAAATTAGGTACGCGCCATCCGCTCACCATTGTCAAGAACGAGATTGTAGACATCTTCTCTCGTTTGGGATTTACCTTGGCAGAAGGACCTGAAGTGGAAGACGATTGGCACGTGTATTCATCTATGAACTTTGCCGATGATCATCCCGCACGCGATATGCAGGATACATTCTTCGTGGAATCACATCCCGACATCATCTTGCGCAGTCACACCAGTTCCGTGCAGGCACGTACCATGGAGCGCCAGCAGCCGCCTATCCGCGTTATTTGCCCGGGACGTGTGTATCGCAACGAGGCTATCTCGGCTCGCGCACACTGTTTCTTCCACCAGGTGGAGGGTCTGTATATAGATAAGAACGTATCCTTTACGGATTTGAAGCAGGTGTTGTTGCTCTTTGCTCAGGAGATGTTCGGACCCGATACGAAGATTCGTCTGCGTCCCTCCTACTTCCCCTTCACGGAGCCATCTGCCGAGATGGATATCAGTTGTCATCTTTGCGGTGGCAAGGGTTGTTCCTTCTGTAAACACACCGGATGGGTGGAGATTCTTGGATGCGGTATGGTTGACCCGGCAGTGCTCGAGGCAAACGGCATAGACAGCACACAGTACACGGGATATGCTTTCGGTATGGGTATCGAGCGCATCACCAATCTGAAATACCAGGTGAAAGACTTGCGTATGTTCTCCGAGAACGATGTACGCTTCCTGGATGAATTTACATCAGCCAACTAATCAATTCTATAGCTCTCCGTCTGCTGAAACTTCCGGACGGAGAGTTTTTTATTCACTAATACGACTAACAAACATCATGAAGAAAATGATTACGTCGCTTTGCACAGCGGCGTTGTGTGCGAACATGAACGCACAAGTGAACATCAACATCGATGCTCAACAGCGTGGCGTCAACGTGAGTCCTACACTCTATGGTATCTTCTTTGAGGAGATAAACCATGCGGGTGACGGCGGATTGTACGCGGAACTTATCCGCAACCGTTCCTTCGAGGAAAGCAGCGAGGAGATTTCTTATTGGAAGGCAGAGGGTAGCAGCATGGCTCTCAACAAGAGCAAGTTACTGAACTCCACGCAGAAGGCGGATCTTAAATGGACGCTACCGAAGGGAACAAGCAGTAGCAAACCGGCAACATTGACAAACGAAGGATACTGGGGTATCAACGCCGTGCAGGGACGCACCTATAAGTTATCTCTCTTTATTAAGGGTGATGGCAAATACAAGGGCAAGCTCACCGCACAGTTGCGCAATGCCGAGACGGGACAAATCTATGCTTCGGCTCCTGTGAAGGGTACAATTACGGGAAAATACCAGAAACTGACGGCGGAACTTACGGCACAGGCTAACGACCCGAAGGCGGTGTTTACGCTCACAGCGGATGCTCCGGGTACACTCTACGTGGATGTCGTATCACTCTTCCCTCCTACCTTTAAGAATAGAGAAAACGGATGTCGACCGGATTTGGCACAGTTATTGGCTGATTTGAAACCGGCCTTCATGCGATTCCCGGGTGGATGCTATGTGGAGGGGCAGAAGACCGAGGAGAACATGTTTAAGTGGAAACGTACGATTGGTGCCATAGAGAATCGTCCGGGACATCGCAACGAGAACTGGAGTTATGAGGTAACCGATGGTTTGGGTTATCATGAGTTCTTGCAGTTGGCAGAGGACTTGGGGGCAGAACCGCTCTTTGTTGTGAACGTGGGTATTTGGCACGGTGGATGTCTGCCTTATGACCAGATTGGTGACTATGTACAGGACGCACTCGATGCCATAGAGTATGCCAATGGAGATGCTTCTACCAAGTATGGTGCCATGCGTATCGCAAACGGTCATCCGGAACCTTTCAACCTGCGTCTTCTGGAGATTGGTAACGAGAATTACAACTTCTCCATGGACAACAACCGCGATCAGAGCGACCATTATCCCGAGCGCTATATAACATTCTACAATGCTATTAAGGAGAAATATCCTTATATACAATGTATTGGTAATGTAGAAGCGTGGGGTACAGATACTCCTTCCTGGAGAAATGACCATCCGGTGGATCTTTTGGATGAGCACTATTATCGCTCTCCGATGTGGTTCGGAAAGAACTTTAACAAGTATGACAACTACGACCGCAAGGGTCCGAAGATTTACGTTGGTGAGTACGCTGTGACACAAGGCTTCGGAACCAAGGGTAATCTTGATGCAGCTCTCGGTGAGGCTGTGTATATGATGGGTATGGAGAACAACAGCGATGTTGTAACCATGAACAGCTATGCGCCTATTTTCGTAAACGAGAACAGCGTGCAGTGGCAACCGGACATGATTCGTTTCAATAGCAGTAAGGTGATGTGTACTCCTTCCTACTATGTACAGAAGATGATGCCGAACAACGTGGGTACGCAGATGCTTACCGTATCGCAGAGTGTTGTGAAGGGTGTAGAGAAGCAAGAGCCGTTCCAGCCGGTTCAGGTGGGATATGCCACGTGGGAAACCTCTGCATCGTTCAAGGATCTAACGGTTAAGGATAGCAAGGGAAATACCGTATCCTTGGCTTCCGGCGTAGAAGGCAAGAATGGCGAGTGGAACACGGAGAGCGGCATCACTACACAAGCATCCAACCGTCAGAGCTGTGTGGCAGTAAACAGTTCAACCATCAACGATTCCGTTTACACGGTTTCCTGCAAAGCTCGTGTGAACAACGGTGCCGAGGGATTTATCTTGGTTTTCAACTACAAGGATGACAAGAATTACTCTTGGTTCAACTGTGGTGGATGGGGCAACACTCAGACGGCACTGGAGAATACCACGGATGGTGCAAAGAATCAGTTCGGTTCTCGTACAAAGATGACGTTGGATAAGGATAAATGGTACGATGTCCGCATCGAGGTTGCCGGCAATAAGGCAACTTGCTTTGTCGATGACAAGAAGGTATGCGAGGGCACTATTGCCAAGGAAGAGCGTTCTATCTTCAGCAATGCATCCATCAACGATGCAACGGGTGAGGTCTTTGTCAAGGTGGTGAACATGACGGATCAGAACAATACGGCCATTGTCAACACCAAGAACTTAAACATCAAATCGGGTAGCGTTCTGCGTCTGTCTGCCGATAGTGCATCTGCCGAGAACAGTATGGAAACACCGACCAACGTGGTTCCGGTTGAGAGCGGCGTGATTGTCAGTGACGGTGTCGTAACAACCGACCTTCCTGCTTACTCTGTCAATATCATCAAGTTGCAGACCAAGTAAGGAGTCTTGCGATACGCAAATAAAAAGGGGACATTCTACACGGAATGTCCCCTTTTCATTTGCTTTTTTACTGTATTATATTTTTTCCACATCACTCTTCTCAATCCAACCGTTTTTACCATCGGAGAGGTGGATGCCATACCATTGAGAAGTCTCATCCTCAATAAACACCTTGGTTCCACTATGAATCACAAACAGCTCCGTACCCGTACTACTCGGCGTACTGCGCACTTTGACAGTAGGCACCATAATGATCGCGGTATCGCGATTATCCAAATGGCTCTTCTGTTGGTAAGCAAACACGTTTGCCACCACGCAGAGAACAAATGTTACAATCGCCGTATAGAAACCAATCCGGTGATACAAACTGTCCGGCAACAAAATCACCAACGCCACTCCCACCAAGAAGAGCAAAAAGCAAACAATGGCAGTTACGGCCCATGCATGCTCACTCATAAGGTTGCATAAACCTCTGCTCCACGTCACAAAGAACATCTCACCCTGCGGAGTGATACGATCCGTTGTCTTGGCACGCGCCATCTCCAGGTTGAAGCGTATCTCCTCATCGGCAGGACTCAAAAGCAACGCCTTCTCGTAATAGAGCACCGCACGGTGTATGCTATCCATGCGGTAGTAACAATTGCCCATATTGTAAAAGATGTTGGCACTCTCGTTGCCACCCAAAAGTTGTGTGTAGAGTTGGAGCGCCTCCTCGTAGTGCTCCTTGGCGTACGCCTCCTCGGCACGCTCCTGCAATGATTTGGCCATCGCCGGTGTGCTGCTGAGCGTTAGAAGAGTTATCAAGAGGAATAATATATGTTTCATATTCATCTACTTCTTATATGTATTTTCAATCGTTCCTATCAAATCGGCACTACGGTCGTAGAGTCCTTGCATGGAGGTCTCCTCGCTATCGCTAGGGGCATATTGTGCAAACTCACAGTCGTTGAGCAAGCGGAGAAGCTTCTCAATGGTAGCTTCGTCTATAGCATGTGCTTGCAACTTCTCGGATACATTCTCTTTATTGAGGTCGGCTGTCGGCAGTACCAACTTATCGCCCACATACCCCCAAAGAGTCTTAAGGAGTTCGGTGTAGAAGAGTTCCTTGTTCTGTGCCTTGAGGAGTTTCTCCACACTGCGCAGACGTTTCTTTGCCACCTTGTTCGCCGACTTACCGCGCATAAAGTCTACATCGGCATGCTCGGAAAGAACCTTACGCCCATACACCAATGCTACCACAAAGAGTACAAAGAGGATAAGGTAAGTGAGCCAATACTTCATGGAACCGAACAGATAGTTTCCTACCGGAATGATGGAGGGAGTACCTGTCTTTATATAACGAATATCATTGGCCAACACCTGAAGGTCTTCTTTACTGTAGTTGGATGCAGAAGAGCCACCGGCTCCTTTCTCTACCTCAAGCGCATAAGACTCGGTAGAAAGGGTTTTGTACTTACCGGTCGATGGATCAAAATAAACAAATTCGCTAGCCGGAATGGTGAATTCACCGGGGTTACGAGGCACAGCCATATACTCAAAAGTCTTGCTTCCGGATACCCCGGCTGTAGATACCTTTGCATTGTCAGTCACCTTCACATCGTACGTTTCGAAATCCTTCGGGAACTCCACCGTAGGAGCCTTTATAAGTTTTATATTACCACTACCCGTCACCACCATTTTCACGGTTACGGGATCATCGGTCTTAAGTTTACGCAGATTGATAGAGGAGTTCAAGCTGAAGTGTCCCACAGCACCGGAAAAGTTTGCAGGTTGAGGCTGAGGCAGAGCCTTTACATCTATGGTAGTAGCAGGTGCCTGAATAGTCTTCTTAAACTGCTGTTGTTCCATGACAGAACCTCCGTTAAAGAAAGCCTCGATGGGATCTATCGCCTTACGCGAGGAGATAGTGGTGAGGATTAGCTCTACCGGAATGGACGGTATGGTAAGCTTGCCGCTACGTTGCGGAAAGAGCACATACTGAAGGATTGGAGCCGAATAGTAATTGCGTCCGTTCACCTGTTGCAGTGTTGGGGTTACGGAACTTGATTTTATCTCCTGTACATGAAAGTCGGTCATGTCGGGAAGATCTATCTTGGACAAATCGTCTATCTGTACTCTATCCCCCCAAAAGAGTTTGTAGGTAAGCAAGATAGCCTCTTGTTCGTAGACTTTCTTCTTGCTGACGATGGCGGACATAAAAATGTCCTTATTGGATATACCGTTGGCTGCAGAGCCCTGTGTATTTGTTCCACTTCTACTGTTCCCCTGATTGGCTCCCTGACTGCTACCGTTTCCTTGACTACCGCTACCGGAGGAGATTACTTTGATGGTAACGGAAGAGGAACGTACCGTTTTACCATCGACTTCGGCTGTAGCAGCGGGGATGGTGTAGGTTCCCGTATTGTTGGCCATGAGCATATAGGTCATGGTTGTGGAGGAACTGGAGGTCTGTTTACCATTGATAATCGAAATGCTGGAACTACGACTGGTGGAGGGACCGAAGAGGACATCGAATCCCTTGAGTTCCGGCAACTTGATGGAGGATACATCCTGCGTGTTGGCGGTGTATCGCAGTTGAAACCTTTCTCCTACAACTACCGTGGAGGGAGCATCTACCCTTAGCTGTGCATGAAGCGTTATCCCCAAACACAACAAGAGTAGAGTACACGCGGTACGTAGGCGGTCTCCTACTCTATATTTACCTAGTATCTGTTTCATCTTCAATACTTTTATTTTTACCAATCCTTTTCCAGAACACGCTTTTTACCTTGCGCGGCACGCTGCATCTTCTTTTGCGTATTTTTTTCGTCCTGCATGGCAGCGTTCAGTATCTGTTCGGCATTTTCTTTGGACATCTTATTGGGGTCTTGCTTCTGCTGCCTGTCCTGTTGATTTTGCTGCTTCTGCTTGTCTTGCTTATCCTCCTGCTCGTTCTGTTTGTCTTGGTTTTGATCCTTATTCTTATCTTTATCTTTCTTGTCCTTATCTTGATTCTGTTTGTTCTTATCGTTCTGACCGTTCTGATCCTTATTCTGATTCTTGTTGTCCTTGTTTTGATCTTGATTTTTTTGTTGGTCTTTCAGAAGTTTTTGACAAAGAGCAAGATTGTAGCGGGTTTCGTCATCTGTCGGCTCGTTGCGCAGAGCCTCCTTATAGCAGTTTATAGCATCTGCATACTGCTTTTGACTCTGCATAATCACCCCCATATTGTGCCACGTTTTGGCTTTATCGGTTTTGGGTGCCTCCATTTTGGAGGCTGCCTCGAACTGTTGCATAGCTTCCTTCGGCTTATTCTGACGCAAGAGGGCATTGCCTCGATTGTAGGTGGCGTAATATCCGGCAGCATTCTTCTCTTGTGCCTTCACATAAGAAGTCTCTGCCTTAACATAAGCAGAATCGCGATAGAGACGGTTACCCTTACGCACCAAGTCACGGTCAGCTCGTTGGGCATAGGTCCCGTTTGCCAAGAGAGTAGACAGGGCTACCATATAGAGTATTTTTGTAATCTGTTTCATTTCAAATACGTTTTAATGGATTTGAATATATTGAACCGCTTCTCAAGGATGCACATCTCTATGAGTAAGAGGATGAAAGCAAGGAGAGCAAAGGCTTGAAACTGTTCATCAAACTCGTTATATACCGTTACTTCGCTCTCCCCTTTGGACAGTGAATCAAACTCTTTGGAGAGTTGTTCAAGGGCTGTGGAAGAGTTGTCAAGATGAATGTAACTACCTTTGCCGGCAGCAGCTATCTGTCGACACATATCTTCGTTAAGTTTGGTCATGACGACGTTACCTGAATTATCCTTCTTATAGTCGTTGCTTCCCGGCAAACGGATGGGAGCTCCTTGTGGAGAACCCACCCCCAATATAAAGATGTGCATGCCTGCTTCCGCTGCACGTTTAGCGGCTTCCAGAGCCCCCTCTTCGTGGTTCTCACCGTCAGTGATAAGGATGATAGCTTTGCCTACGTTCTTATTGGTCGTGAAACTCTTCATCGCCAGGTCTATAGCTCCGGCGATATCGGTTCCCTGAGTGGTGATGAGACCGGGCTGTATGTTGTCTAAGAAGATTTTACCGGATACATAATCCGCCGTGATAGGCATCTGCACAAAAGACTCTCCGGCAAAGATGATTAGTCCCACCTTGTCATCGGTCATCTTATCCATGAGGTTGGATACTATCATTTTGGAACGTTGTATACGAGAGGGACGTACGTCCTCCGCCCACATGGAATTACTGATATCCATAGCGATAATGGTCTCTATACCACGACGTTTTTGCTTCTCCTCCACCCCGCTACCGAACTGCGGACGGGCTATCATAATGATGAGCAACAGCAGAGCAACCAGCACAAATGCAAACTTCACTGCGGGTCTTACGGGTGAATAATCGGGCATGAGGTTTCGAAGGAGCTGTGGATCTCCAAATCTCTTTAGATTTCTCTTGCGCTGTTTCAGCATCAAGAGATAAAGAAGAATGAGGAGGGGTATCAGAACCAGTCCCCACAGATATATTTTATCTTGAAATATAAACATAGTCTTCTATACTTTAGGATTCAACTTAGGGCAGACGTTTAAAGTAGAGGAGCTTGAGCAGGAGTTCCAAGAGCAAGGATATCAAGGCAATCCAACCGAACAGTTGATATGCCTCATAGTGCTTGCTAAACTGCTTAACATTGAGTTTGGATTTCTCCAGTTTGTCAATCTCGTGATACACATCTTCCAGTTTACTCTTGCTGGTAGCACGATAAGAGTCGCCTCCGGTTTTACGAGCAATCTCATTGAGTGTCTTGGTATCTATCTCCACCGGAATTTTCACATACTGCACGGTACCACCGGCATACATAGGATAGTTAGCAAGTCCGTTTTTTCCCACACCGATAGTGTAAACACGTATACCAAATTCGGCTGCTATATCGGCAGCCATAAGTGGTGAGATATCTCCGGTATTGTTGGAACCGTCGGTTAAGAGGATGACAACCTTACTCTTAGCATTGCTCTCCTTAAGTCGTGATACTGCGTTGGCCAGTCCCATACCGATGGCAGTACCGTCGTCGAGCATACCTTTGAGAACCATGTTGCAGTCCATGCTGTGCAACATATTGAGGAGCGATGCATGGTCTACGGTCATAGGGCACTGAGTGTAGGCCTCTCCGGCAAAAACGGTTAGACCGATATTATCATTCGGTCGTCCTTGGATGAATTGTGTGGCAACCTCCTTAGCCGCTTCCAAGCGATTCGGTCTCAAGTCCTCTGCCAACATACTGGTAGAAATATCCATAGCGAGCATGATGTCAATGCCCTCTATGTTGCGTTCCTTCCATTCGTTGGTCGTGACGGGACGTGCCAAAACGAGTACAATCATCACCAAACTGACTATACGAAGCAGAAACGGAAGATGTATCAAGCGTTGACGCAAGGTCTTGGGCATCTGCCGATAAGACGAGATACTAGTGATGGTAAGTGACGGATGACTCTTCTTGTGTCGCATGACATACCATACGATGTAGGGTATGAGCAACAGCAACAGGTAGAAGTATTCTTTATTTAGAAATTCCATTGTCAATAACGTGATTTAATTAGTAACATACCTCGTAGACACGCCAACCGATATAAGCGAGCAAAGCTAGTATAATGATACCTGCCAACACGATGCTAATGAGTTGGATACGACGAGTACGCTGTATCTTTGGATCGGCCACGATTTCCACCTCGGGTTCCGGTTTCTCCGGAGCTACCTCCTCTTGTTTGGTATGGTTGATGAAGTCCACGGCATTCAAGAGGTTCATGTCGTTTTCGTTCATGAGTGCGGTATAACGGGCAAATTTCACCAAATCGGCGGTTTGAAAAAGCACACGCAATTCGCGCAAAGCCTCTTCGTCTTGGTTGGCTTGCAGATGTTCTATTATTTCCGTTGAAGTCATCTCCATGGCGTTGAACCCATAACGTTCTTTAATATAGGTACGCAGCGTATCGGTAAGACGAGTGTAATACTCTTTGGAATTCTCGCTAGCAGCTATTTTATCCTCTTTGATTCGTTCTATTTCCTGCATGGCTTGAGCATGAGGAGACAGTTTCTTCTCTCTGCGTATACGACGCAGAATAGGTTTGTTGTTGCGGTAGCCGTAGAACAGGTAACCTCCCGCCAACAGCAGGATGAGGATTGCGATACCGGCATAGATGGAAGACTCCCAATCGTCCCAAGAGAAGGGAAGATCTGCGATTTCTTTCGGACCAAAGAATTGGTCGGCACGTGTAGTGTCCACATCACAAGTCATCACCTTGAGTGCTAAACTATTAGAGGAATACTCCTTACCATTTACTTTAACCACGAACGGGGGGATATAGTAGACGGCAGAATCGAACGAGGTGATGGTGTATACTTGTGATATCTTACGGATATCATTGTTGTCCACGGTATCGGGCTTGCTCTGTTCCAGGAGTTCAACACCTGTAGTGAGGGTATCTTTGAGAATAGGCATCTGCACCCGGGCATTCTGCGGACAGGTCACCTCAAGTGTTATGTGTGCTTGCTCTCCTATCAAGCGACTTACAGAGTCTATCTTGACATCGAGCGACACTTGGGCATTGACACTGAGTACCAGAACGAGTCCCAAGCAAGCACCGATTCTTTTGCTAATGTATTTCGAAAACATTTCGATTCTCATTTTTATTTAATGCCTGCCGGTACGTTTTTGGAACATGCCTAACAGGGCTTTTACATAATCTTTGTCGGTACGTATGGACACAGCGTCCACCATGCTTTCGGTAAAGGCTTCATTCATCTTATTCTGCCTTTGTCGCCACCATGCGGCGTGCATATTACGTACCTTTTTACTGGAAGTATCCACATAGGTTTCCTCGCCTGTCTCGGCGTCGCGAAGTTTGAGCAGCCCCACATCGGGAAGTGACTCCATACGATGGTCGTAGACTTGTATGGCTACAACATCGTGCTTTCGATTGGCTATCTTCAAGGCAGATGTATAGTCTTTTTCGTCCACAAAATCGGTAAGCAGAAAGGCTGTACACCTTTTCTTAATGACACGTGTAAGGTATTCAGCTGCCAATCCTATGTTGGTACCTCGTTTGCCTCCCTTAAAAGTAAGGAGTTCACGTATGATATAGAGGATGTGTTTCCTACCTTTCTTGGGCGGAATAAACTTCTCTATGACATCCGAGAAGAAGATTACGCCGATTTTATCGTTGTTTTGAATGGCAGAGAAGGCCAATGTAGCAGCGATTTCCGTTAGCATATCTTTCTTGTTTCGGACAGATGATCCAAACTCCAAACTACCGGAGATATCGACCAGGAGCATAACGGTCATCTCACGTTCCTCTTCAAACACCTTGACAAAGGGTTTGTGAAAACGCGCCGTCACGTTCCAATCAATATCACGAATATCATCGCCGTACTGATACTCACGCACCTCGGAAAAGGACATTCCTCTACCCTTAAAGGCACTGTGATACTCGCCGGCAAAGATATTGTTGGAGAGTCCGCGAGTCTTTATTTCTATGCGCCGAACTTTCTTTAGCAGCTCGGTGGTTTCCATTTCTACACTCATAAAGCAATACTTTAGTTACGAAATTGGAAGATGTTATCACACACTTAATTAAGGCACTTCAACCTTGTTTAGAATAGTGCTGATAATCTCTTCGCTGGTAACGTTGCTTGCTTCTGCTTCGTAGCTCAACCCCAAGCGATGACGGAGCACATCGTGTGCAACGGCTCGTACATCCTCCGGAATAACATATCCTCTGCGCTTAATAAAGGCGTAAGCACGTGAGGCTAAGGCCAAATTGATAGAAGCACGTGGGCTACCGCCAAACTCTATCATATCCTTAAGATCTTTGAGCCCATACTGCTCCGGATAACGGGTAGCAAAGACGATAGAGGCAATATATTGCTCAATCTTCTCATCCAAGTATACCTGACGAACGATGTTGCGAGCTTCGATTATCTCCTCTTTGGTAAGAATAGGTTTGAGTTGTATCTTCTCGCCGGAGATGTTCTGACGAATGATACGCTTTTCCTCCTCAATAGACGGATAACCAATCACTACCTTGAGCATAAAACGGTCTACTTGTGCCTCGGGCAGTGGATAAGTTCCCTCTTGCTCTATCGGGTTCTGTGTAGCCAACACCAAGAAAGGTTCCGGCAACTTAAACGTCTCCTTTCCGATGGTTACCTGACGTTCCTGCATAGCCTCGAGCAAAGCACTCTGCACCTTTGCAGGAGCACGGTTAATCTCATCTGCCAGCACAAAGTTGGCGAAGATAGGACCCTTCTTTACCACAAAGTCCTCATCTTTCTGGCTATACACCATGGTTCCCAACACATCGGCAGGAAGCAAATCGGGAGTAAACTGTGCTCTGCTATATTTTGCATCGATAAGCGATGCCAATGTTTTAATGGCGAGGGTCTTTGCCAGTCCAGGTACACCTTCCAAAAGAACGTGTCCGTCGCTCAACAAACCAATCAACAACGACTCTACGAGATGTTTCTGTCCCACAATTACTTGATCCATTCCCTTCATCAGATTGGTTACAAAACCGCTCTGCTGTTCTATGCGATCGTTCAGTTCTCTAATGTCTATAACATCCATAATCTGTACGTTTTAATTCTATTGTTCTTTATATACTTCTCTAATTAACACCAAAAATACTATTTTTTGTTCATATAGGGTGTGTTTTCTACACTAAAAATGAAGCAAGTCGCGCCAAATTAAGAAAGTTTTGCGCAACTCGCCTATTATACTTATTTTTTGGTCAACAAAGGTATTAGCAACTTTTGCCCTTCGCGGAGCAAATCGGGGTTGTCGATACGGTTGTAGAACTTGATATACGACACGAAGTCACCGCTTCCGAAATAGTTCTTGGAGAGCTTGGTTAGCGAGAATCCCTTAACCACTTCTACAGTGTCTGCCGTACCTACTATGAGGTATTCACCTCCTTCCATCTGCGGATAGTAAGACGAAAGTTCTTGTTTCATAATCTCCGCACGCATCTGCAGGTCTATAGATCCACTGTCGAAGTTATCATAGAGAGAATCTTCGTCTTCCTCTTCGACCGGTGCTTTTAGTGTGTCGGCTTTTTCAATGGGAACCGGCGACGTTTGGGTGACTGTCGCAACGCTATCGGATTTCAACTGTTCACTGCCGGATGGATAATACAATTTGTATGCAAAATATCCCATCATCCCACACGCCAATATGAGCAGGATGAGCAAGATGATGAGCAGTATACGGGTAAGGCTACTGCCACTACCCTTTTCTTCGTCTGAACTCATATCCTTAGTATTTAATGGATTATCACTCTCCGAATTTTCCGAAGTTTGTTCACTCTCATCGGAAACTATCACCGGTGAATCCGAGATTTGTGTTTCTTCAGAAACTACATTTTCCGATTCTATCGTGGTTTGATGGGAAGTTTCATCTTCAGATGACGGAAGTGAATCCTCGTCTTCTTCGGTTCGACTTACATCTTGTTGATTTTCATCCGTGGTGGAATCATCCTGATTTACCGGAGGGATTTCCTGTACGGAATCATCGTCCCCCTCCATACTATTGGAATTTTCCGAAGACGGTTCTTCGGATTCAGGCTCTTTTTCTTCCGGTTTTATCGCACCTTCCGTAGGGATTTCTACACGAATGTTAAGTTCCGGAGCGCTTGCTTTACCGGCTGCTTCATAAGCGGTTAACTGTTCATCCGTCAGAGGATCATCCTCCGTGTTTTCCAACACACCCGTATCCACATTGCACTCATCGAGAACAACGGACGTGAAACCTCCAAACGGTTTATTAACCTTATCCTTAAGCACCGCATCGGGAGTAAAAGTGACACGGAAATGTTCCTTTATCTCTATGCGTTCCTTGGTGTTTACATCTACGCTGGTGCGAGCATTCACTTCCACCAACTTAAATGTTCCTATGCCTTTTATGCGTACTATCTTATCGGCCAACAGACTCTCCTCCACAATCTCAAAGAGAGACTGTACAAAACGCTCCGCATCCGTTCTGGAACCTTCTATGCGGTCAGCGATACGTTGGGTGAGTTCCTGAGGATTAATTTTCATATCCATCTTCCTACTTCAACTTTTCTTTAAAGAGACCTATGGGTTTGAAACTCACAACAAACTTAGGAGGAACCAGCATCTTAACTTGAGTGACAGGATGTACCACCACGCGTTCCAATTTCTTCTTCACCTCGAAGGTACCGAAGTTGGGAATAGCAAGCGAATCGCCTTCCATCAAAATCTCTGCCAATTCCTGCTGGAAAGCCTCTAAATACTCCGCCAAATCCGACTTAGAGAAGTCAGTCTTCTTGCACATAGCGGTTACAAAATCCTTATGTTTCATGTTATTATACTGTTTTATGGTACTACCGATCCATACAAATCGAACACATCCGACCCGGCTATCTTTACATTATAGAACTCTCCAATCGTCAGTTCACCCTCGTCCATACGTATCAACACCTCCGGATCTACCTCGGGAGAATCATATTGGGTTCTACCTATATAATAATCACCCTCCGTGCGGTCTATAATCACACGAAAAGTCTTACCAACCTTCTCTGCCGTCACCTCTTCGGAGATGTTTTGCTGCACTCGCATCAATTTGTCCAAACGAGCTTGCTTTACCTCCTGCGGAACATTATCCTCATAATTGTCGCCGGAGTACGTACCGTCCTCCGAAGAGTATGCAAAGGCTCCCATTCTATCGAACTTTGCCCATTTTACGAAATCCACCAACTCCTTGAAGTCTTCGTCCGTTTCTCCCGGAAATCCTACCATCAGAGTCGTTCTCAAGCAAATACCCGGAACTTCCTTGCGGAAATTCTCCACCAAAGCATACGTCTCCGCCTTCGTGATGGGGCGATGCATCTTTTCCAGGACACTGTCAGAAATATGCTGAAGAGCGATATCCATATACTTACATACATTATCGTTCTCACGCATCACACGGAACAAATCTTCCGGAAAACGCGTTGGAAAAGCATAGTGCAAACGAATCCACTCCACACCCGGAATGGCTGCCATGCGCTCAATTAATTCCGGCAACAATTGCTTGCCGCAAAGGTCTACGCCATAATACGTAAGTTCCTGTGCAATCACCTGAAATTCTTTAACGCCCTTACTTACCAACACACGAACCTCATCTAAAATCTCCTCCATGGGTCGAGAACGATGTGCTCCGGTAATCACCGGAATAGCACAGTAAGCGCACTTGCGGTCACAGCCCTCGGAAATCTTCAGATACGCATAGTGATTGGGTGTTGTCAATCTACGGTCATTTCCACAGTCGGCATAGTACACCTTGCCTATATCCGCCAACAGCTCCGTCCAGTTGAACTTACCGTAAAACTTATCCACCTCCGGTATCTCAGCCGCCAAATCTTTGAAGTAACGTTCGCTCAAGCATCCCATCACAAACACCTTCTTCACCTTGCGTGCACGTTTTGCCTCACAAAGTTCCAGAATCATGTTGATACTCTCCTCTTTGGCATCGCCGATAAAACCACATGTATTCACCACCACCAGTTCGCCCGTCACCTTATCCGGATCGTGATGAACGGTGTATCCGTTCTTCTCCAACTGAGCAATCAATCGCTCGGAATCCACTAAGTTTTTTGAGCACCCCAGGGTGATTATATCTACTGTATTCTTACGCATAAATCTTTTCTATTTTTTCTTCTCGCCAAAGAGTGAATCCACAAATTCTTTTTTATTAAACGGTTGTAGATCATCGGCTCCCTCACCCAGACCGATGTAGCGTACCGGTATCTTAAACTTGTCACTGATACCTATCACCACACCGCCTTTTGCTGTTCCATCCAGTTTGGTAATGGTGAGAGACGTCACCTCTGTGGCCAATGTAAACTGTTTTGCCTGTTCAAACGCATTCTGTCCGGTACTACCGTCCAGCACCAACATAACATCGTTGGGGGCATCCGGAACCACCTTCTGCATCACACGCTTTATTTTGGTCAACTCATCCATGAGTCCCTTCTTGTTGTGCAATCGTCCCGCCGTATCTATCAGAACCACATCAATATCGTTCGCCACCGCATGACTCACAGTATCAAACGCCACGGATGCAGGATCGCTACCCATCTTCTGTTTGATAACGGGTACTCCCACTCTCTCGCCCCAGATAACGAGCTGTTCCACAGCCGCTGCACGAAACGTATCGGCAGCGCCCAAACAAACCTTCAAGCCTGCCTCCTTAAACTTATATGCCAATTTTCCGATGGTGGTCGTTTTACCAACGCCGTTCACACCAACCACCATGATAACATAGGGTTTCTTACCCTCCGGAATAGTATATCCTTCAGTATTCGTAGAGTTGTTCTCCTGCAACAATGTAGCTATTTCATCGCGAAGAATCTCGTTCAACTCCGATGTAGTAAGATACTTATCACGAGCCACACGAGCCTCTATACGTTGTATAATAGTGAGAGTGGTATCCACCCCCACATCCGATGTCACCAAGACCTCCTCCAAGTTATCGAGTACATCATCGTCCACCTTGGTTTTACCCGCGATTGCACGCGAGATTTTACTCAAGACACTCTCCTTGGTCTTCTCCAAACCCTTGTCCAGTGTCTCCTTTTTTCCCTTCGAGAAGAAGCTAAAGATTCCCATAATCGTTTACC
>CAYSOK010000007.1:0-3773 GCA_964432645.1 uncultured Bacteroidaceae bacterium
CAATATGGAGGGGGCGGCCGGGAGGTTGCCCCCTTCAGACGTTTATAGGGGGGGGGAGCCATCCACAGTGTGGATGAATACCGTTTCATATCAATACGTTATAAAAAAAAAGTTCGAGGTTTCCCTCGAACTTTTTTTTTATAACTTCCAAATCAGGAATTTACTTCTTGAAATATCTATTGAAGAGTCCCTCAAAGCCCTTACCGTGGCGAGCCTCATCCTTTGCCATTTCGTGAACCGTATCGTGGATAGCATCCAAGTTCTGCGCCTTAGCATTCTTAGCAATACGGAACTTATCCTCACAAGCACCAGCCTCAGCCAACATACGCTTCTCAACATTGGTCTTGGTATCCCAAACCACATCACCCAAAAGCTCAGCAAACTTAGCAGCATGCTCAGCCTCCTCCCAAGCGTAACGCTTGAAAGCCTCGGCAATCTCAGGATAACCCTCTCTATCAGCCTGACGGCTCATAGCCAAATACATACCTACCTCGGTACACTCACCCGTGAAGTGAGCATTCAAGTCCTTAATCATCTCCTCGTCGCAACCCTTAGCCACGCCAATAACATGCTCCTGAACAAAGTTGATAGCTGCATTCTCCTCTACCTCCTTGAACTTGGAAGCAGGAACACCACACTGCGGGCACTTCTCCGGTGCCGTCTCACCCTCATGTACGTATCCACATACGGTACAAACAAATTTCTTCTTCATAATCGTTGTTTTTATTGTTGTAAGTATAATAACATTCTATTTCTTTTCATCGGCACCGGAAGCACACTCCCGGCACACACCTTTATAATATAAGTCGCACTCATCTACCGAACGAAACATCCCGTCCACCTCCTTGTAACACATCTTCTGCAACGCTTCCGAAGGGAATATGTCATACACCCTGCCACACACTCTACAGTAGAAATGACCGTGCATAGAAGTGTCCGCATCGTAACAAATTCTGCGCTCATCTATCGTAATCATCTTCGCTACACCGTAATCTGCAAACATGCGCAATGTGTTGTAACACGTCGTGAGCGACAGTGTCGGCATGCTCGGACGTAAAGCGGTATATACCTCCTCCACCGTAGGATGTGTCCGGTGTGCCAATAGATAATCCAATATGGCAACCCTAGGTTTCGACGGACGTATGCTGTGCTCCAACAGGATTCTGGAGGAAGCACCCATTGAATGGTCGTTCATTTTTGTAATAATTACAATGCAAAAGTACAATTTGTTTTCGAAACAAACAAAAAAAACAGAAGAAAATTAGCGCGTATCAATAAAATCCGCTAAATTTGCACGAAGATTACACTTATATATATACATCGATATATGAATTATGGATTTGTAAAGGTGGCTGCAGCTATCCCCGCCGTAAAGGTGGCAGACTGCGACTTCAATGTACAGGAAATAGAATCCCTCATGGCTCAGGCCGAGGGACAGGGCGTGGAGGTGGTCTGCTTCCCGGAACTCTGCATCACGTCGTACACCTGTGCCGACCTTTTTGCACAGAAACTTTTGTTGGACGAGGCAGAAGCGGCTGTCATCAAACTGATGAGCTATAGCCGACAGCTGAACGTCATCAGTATTATAGGTATGCCGCTGGAGTACAACGGCACGTTGCTCAATTGTGCTGTGGTGCTGCAGCGGGGACGTATCCTCGGAGTGGTGCCTAAGACGTATCTCCCCAACTACAAGGAGTTCTACGAGCAACGTTGGTTCACCTCCGGACGCGTACACGGAGACGGTATGGTGCACATCTGTGGACAGGTGATTCCGCTGAGTAGCAATCTGCTGTTCACCACACCGTCCTGCACCTTCGGGGTGGAGATTTGCGAAGATGTCTGGGCACCTATCCCGCCGAGTAGCGAACTTTGCTTGCGGGGGGCGGAGATTGTCTTCAATCTGAGTGCTGACAACGAGATGATTGGCAAGCATGAATACTTGAAACAACTGCTTTTGCAGCAGAGTGCACGTTGTCTCTGTGGCTATGTGTTCAGTGGTTGTGGCTACGGCGAATCCACGCAGGATGTGGTATTCGCGGGCAAAGGTTTCGTGATGGAAAACGGTCAGATGCTGGCGGAGGCCAAGCGTTTCTCTTTGCAGGAGCAATTGGTGGTGAGCGAGATTGATGTGGAACGCCTGCGTGCCGAACGCCGGGTGAACACTACCTTCTCTGCCAATATCGCTACTATAAATAAGGTGTCGCCTACGGTGGTGGAGACGGAGCGTCTGGAGGTTCGCGAGAGTGCCCTCACGCGAAAATTTAATCCACATCCTTTTGTTCCCACGGGTACGGCACTGGAGGAGCGATGCGAGGAGATTTTTAACATACAGGTGATGGGACTCATCAAACGATTGGTACACACACACGCAGAGACGGCGGTGGTGGGTATCAGTGGTGGACTGGACTCCACTCTGGCACTGTTGGTATGCGTACGGGCGTTTGATAAGTTGGAGTTGAGTCGCAAGGGAATTGTGGGTATCACGATGCCGGGATTCGGCACCACGGATCGCACCTACACGAATGCCACAAACCTGATGAAGAGTCTGGGTATCACCATCCGAGAAATCAGTATAAAGGATGCTTGCATCCAGCATTTCAATGACTTGGGGCATGATATAGAGAACCACAATGTGACGTATGAGAACGGACAGGCGCGTGAGCGTACACAGATTCTGATGGACGCTGCCAACCAGATGAACGGTTTGGTGATAGGCACAGGCGACTTGTCGGAGTTGGCATTGGGCTGGGCGACCTACAACGGTGACCACATGAGCATGTACGGTGTGAACACCTCCATCCCCAAGACCTTGGTGAAGCACTTGGTGGACTACGTAGCGCACAGCAAGGGGATAGACGAAGCATCGAGCATCACGCTGGAGGATATCATCAATACTCCCATCAGTCCGGAGCTTATTCCTGCGGATGAGAACGGAGATATACAGCAGAAGACGGAGGATTTGGTGGGGCCGTATGAGTTGCACGATTTCTTCCTCTACCACGTGCTGCGTTTCGGTTTCCGTCCTGCCAAGATATATTTCATGGCAAATCAAGCGTTTAAGAATACCTATACATCGGATACGATTAAGAAATGGCTCACGGTGTTCTACCGTCGTTTCTTCACGCAGCAATTCAAACGTAGTTGTCTGCCGGACGGTCCGAAGGTGGGAAGTTGCACGCTGAGTCCACGTGGCGATTGGCGAATGCCGAGCGACGCTATGGCGACAGCGTGGTTGGCTGAATGTAAAACATTGTCATAAGAAAGAACGGCGAATACAAATCATCTGTATTCGCCGTTTCTCTTTCACTCATTTCAATTACTTCAATATTTTACATATCACAAACATTCTATCTACGACCGCCGCCGGAGTGACCGCCGCCCATATTACCGGAGCGACCGCCGCGAGACGTACCGCCGCCGGACATACCGCGGGACGTACTGCCACCCATATTGCCGGAGCGACCACCGCCTATAGTGCCTTGTACCGTGCTGCGGGTGGAACTCTGTCTGCCACCTACCATACCGGCACTACCGTTGTTCACCGTTCCACTGTTGCCGGTTCTGTAACCACCGCTACGATTCTCGTTATTTCGAATCTCGTTACTTCGATTCTCATTACCACGGTTGAAACCACCCATCGAAGTGCCGGCACCACGATTCGGCTCACCAATCGTATATCCTCTGCCGTTTCCCTGACGACCACCCTGCATGCCACCGCCGGAATTCCCCATACGCTGACCGCCAATATGGTATCCTACGCCACCACGCTGCAC
>CAYSOK010000007.1:3873-27432 GCA_964432645.1 uncultured Bacteroidaceae bacterium
AACCAGCTGTTGCCACCATTATGTCCCCATGAGTGACCTCCTCGGTAAGACAACCAGCAAGAAGGCTTGGAGAAGAAGAAACGTGCCGTATCATAAAAAGAGTAGATGGGGAAAAACCATGAACCCAAACGCCACGTCACCGGACGGAAGAAGTAGTCTGCCGCTGTGAACAAGGAATACTGCCAATCCTGAAGGATGTACTGAAAATCCATGTTGCGACGAGAAAGATACACTCCGTAAGCATCTGCCGGAGAACCAAGTCCCATCAGATAATCAAAATTAATCTGATATGCTTGTTCGTATTGCACCTCATTCAAGTTCAATTCATATGCCATCTTGTCCGTCAAGAAAAGAGCCTCTCGACGAGATGTTTCGTAGTCCATTGCGTTAACGTGGAGCACTGCGGCTACCAGGAAAACCAGCATAAATAACGTCCTTTTCATATTCTATTTCTTTTTTACACCGCAAAAGTACAGCAAAAAGCAACGGCACACAAGGAGTTTTTCCCTAAACCGCACGGGGGAAATCCCTATAGACAACAGAAGGGTGCGTACGAAACGTACGCACCCCACCTTACTAATATGCACAAATATGAAAAAACTTTCTTACAAGAACCACTTAACGTAGCAGAAGTCCTGACGATGTGGCAACAACGGATGTTTCGGGAACATACGGTAAGCCACGCGGAACATACCTGCATTGTCAATGGTATGTGTGAGCTTGAAGGTGTGCAGGTTGCCTTCCTTCTTCACCATCTCCATGGTGTCCACACGATAGATGTGCTCCTTACCATCCTTGTCGGTAGAGAGGGTGATAAGCTCTATGCCGATAGCATCGTCCAAGCCTTGCTCATCTACCACGTAGGTAATCTCATACTTCTTACCGGCATCAATCTGACCACGCTGCAGAGCGTCCTCCTTGTTGCAGGAAACAATCTTGATGGAGTCCCAACGCTGAACCACCTCTTCCTTCCAAGCGGCCAATTCCTTAGCCAACTTGTAGTTGTCCTTGGCCAACTCCTTGAAACGGGCAGCCTCCTTGCAGTAGAAGCGATCGTAGTAGTCGTCCAATTGGCGCTTCATGGTGTAGTGCGGCGCAATCTGAGCGATGGAGTTCTTGATGACCTTAATCCATCCGGTAGAGTATCCCTTGGAATTGCGGGCGTAGTACAACGGAAGAATCTCGTTCTCCAACAGCGTGTAGATGGTAGCAGCATCCAACTTATCCTGGTGCTCCTGATTCTCGTAGGTACGCTTCTCGGTAAGAGCCCATCCGGCACCCTCACGATAGCCCTCGAGCCACCAACCATCCTTAACGGAGAGGTTGATAACACCGTTCATCTCGGCCTTCTCACCGGATGTACCGGATGCCTCCAACGGACGGGTCGGGGTGTTCATCCAGATATCGACACCGGAGATGAGACGACGGCTCAGCTGCATGTCGTAGTTCTCTAAGAAGATAATCTTACCCAAGAACTCGGGACGCTGGGAGATTTCGTAAATCATACGAATCAATCCCTGACCTGCGCCATCTGCGGGGTGCGCCTTACCGGTGAAGAGGAACTGTACGGGGTACTTCTCGTTGTTCACAATCTTAGCCAAACGATCCAAGTCGGTGAACAACAGGTGAGCACGCTTGTAGGTGGCAAAACGACGTCCGAAACCGATAATCAGTGCGTTCGGATTAATCTTGTCCAACAAGGATACCACGCGTGAGGGGTCTCCCTGGTTCTTCAACCAGCTCTCGCGGAACTGCTTGCGGATGTAGTCCACGAGCTTGTTCTTCAGTTTCTGGCGAGTGGCCCAGATTTCCTCATCGCTTACGTTATAAATAGCCTCCCAGATCTTTTCGTTGCTCTGGTCGTTCATGAAGTTCTTATCGAAGTGCTTGCTGTAGAGCTGACGCCACTCGGTAGCTGCCCAGGTGGGGAAGTGTACACCGTTGGTTACGTAGCCTACGTGGCTCTCCTCGGGATAGTAGCCCTTCCAGATGGGGGCAAACATCTGCTTGGATACCTCGCCGTGCAACCAGCTTACGCCGTTTACTTCCTGGCAAGTGTTGCAAGCAAAGGTGGACATGCAGAAGCGCTCGCTGTGATCCTCGGGATTCATACGACCCATACCGATGAACTCATCCCAGCTAATACCCAACTTCTCGGGATAGCCGCCCATGTACTTACCGAAGAGGGCCTCATCGAAGTAGTCGTGACCGGCGGGTACGGGGGTGTGTACGGTGTACAGTGAGCTGGCGCGTACCAACTCCATCGCTTGGTTGAAGGTGAGACCTTCGGCTACGTAGTCCACCAGACGCTGTACATTGCAGAGGGCTGCGTGTCCCTCGTTGCAGTGGTAAACATCCTTCTTGATACCCAATTTCTTAAGGGCAAGGACACCACCGATACCGAGGAGGATTTCCTGCTTGATACGGTTCTCCCAATCGCCTCCGTAGAGGGTGTGGGTGATGGGACGGTCGAACTCGGAGTTCATCTCGTTGTCGGTATCCAGGAGGTACAACTTAACACGTCCTACATTAATCTGCCACAGATAAGCGTGTACGGTGTAGTTGATGTAAGGAACATCGATGACCATCGGGTCTCCGTTGGCATCCAACACGCGTTCAATCGGCAGGTTGTTGAAATCCTGCACATCATAGTTGGCTATCTGCTGACCATCCATAGAGAGGGTCTGAGTGAAGTAGCCGTAACGGTAAAGAAGACCTACGGCACACATATCTACGTTGCTGTCGGATGCTTCCTTGATGTAGTCGCCGGCGAGGATTCCCAAACCGCCGGAATATATCTTAACCACCTGATTCAGACCGTACTCCATACAGAGATAAGCTACGGACGGACGTTTGGTGTTAGGAGTTACGTCCATATATTTGCGGAACTTCTTGTAGACGCTCTCTACCTGTGCCTGGATTTCGGGATCTTTGCCCATCTCCTCCAAGCGGTCGTAACCGATGCGCTGCAACAAGAGTACCGGGTTGTGACCTACTGCGGTGTAAATCTCCGGATCCAGACTTCTAAACAGGTCGCGTGCCTCATAGTTCCATGCCCACCACATGTTGCGGGTCAACTCGTCGAGTTTCTTCAACGATTCGGGTACTCGAGATCGTACGGACACCTCTTTCCATGGGGGTGTATTCGCATTACTTGTTCTAATTTTCATAATCTCTTCTTTATTATACTTAAAATATCTATTCCTTATTTATATATATACTATTTTTTGGTGCGCTCTGCAGCCTTCTTCAAGGCGATGTCGTAGGCGTTGTAGTAGTACTCTATGAAGTACTTCCACTGTGCCTTTTCGGCTATTTCGAAAGCGTTGTTGCGTATCTTCTCCACCTCTTCATCGGAGAGATTGGCAAACTCTTCGATGGTGCTCTTTATGGCGTTCGCCACATCGGAGTAGTTGTAGTCGGTGCGGTGTATCACGCGCACACCGTCTTGCAGTGTTCCCTCAGCCCCCTTCATGCTGTTCACCCACTGTCCGAATCCTGCCAGGTCGGTAGTGATACAAGGCACGTGGAAGGCTACGCTCTCTGTGGGGGTGTAACCCCAAGGTTCGTAGTAAGAGGGATAGGCAGTGAGGTCCAGACCTATCAGTGTGTCGTAATAGTGCAGATTGATACCGTTGTCGCGACCGTCTAGATAGCAGGGGACAAAGAGGACTTTGACATTCTTGTTCTTCTCGTTCCACATGCCGAAATCCTTCATGGTGGAAATCACTCTATCATCGTTCCAGTTGAAAAGGTCGTGAGTGAAGATGGGGGAACAGAGCGGAGTGTCGTACACGTGGTCGGTGGCGAGACGTTCTGCCAAATCCTTGCGTACATTGCCTACCCATGCCGGTACCATGATAAAGGCGAGCACTTGCTTGTGCATATTGTTGTTTTGGGTGAGTCGATTCAGAGCTTCCATGAAGACATCGATACCCTTGTTCTTGAATTCATAGCGTCCGCTGATGCCCACGAGGACGGTTTCTTTGTCATCAAAGCTGCATCCGGTGACACAATTAGCCACGCGCAACAAGCGTTGACGTGCCACTTCACGTGCCTTGGGGAAGGCAGCACCTTCGGGTACGAAACTCATATCGAATCCATTCATGAGTATCTCTTGTACATCCACATTGAGCAGCTCTCGGCATTCACGTGCGGTCACTTCGCTCACGGTGGTGAAACAGTCTACGTTGTGTGCCGTCACCTTCTCTACATAGTGTTTGGCCTCCATGTTCAACTCACGTGCCATCTGATTGCCGTCGTAGGCAAAGAGGTAGTCGTAAAGGGGTTTGTTATTACCCGCTATACTTCGACCGATGCTGGTGGCATGGGTGGTGAAGATGGTGGCTACTTGCGGACAGTGCTTGCGTACGTAGAGGGCACCGAGTCCGGTCATCCATTCGTGTGCCTGATAGACCACTTTCTCCTTCTTGCCCACTTGGAAGTGACAGAAACTCTCTACTATCTTTCCCGCAGCAAAGGAGAACATGCTTGCTTCGTCGTAGTCGCCGTAGGCATGGAGGGAATCGAGTCCGAAATCTTGCCATGCCTTGCCATATATTTCATTCTTTTGTGCGTAAAAAGGCTTGAAATCCACCAATATAGCGATGGGTTTTCCGGGTATTTGCCATCTTCCGATTCTCACTATCAAACCTTCTGTTTGAGCCTGCTTTTTCCACTTGGAGAGCAATGATTTGCTTTCCTTAAATAGAGGATTCTCGCATTCAGCGCCGAAATCGGGGCCTATGAACAGGACATGATCCTTCAACTGTTCCTGAAGAATCTTTGCCCGGGTAGATAGCACGGTGTAGATGCCGCCTACCTTGTTGCATACTTCCCAACTTGCCTCTATAATGTAATTAGGAAATAATTTACCGTTCAACATATTCCTTTATTCAGTTTATAACTGCCGCAAATATACAAAAAAAATTGAACTCCGGAATAGTTTTACGGAATTTTTCGACTGTTTGGGGTCTAAAAACACTAAATTAATAGGTTTTACGTAGTTGCTTAACCGTAATTAACCTCTAAAACTTTTTTGTTGCAACTTTTCTGTATAATTTTGTATCCGAAATTAATACGAATGACAGAAGGGTATGAAAAGATTCATTCTTACGTGCGCTGTAGCGCTGTTGATGCAGGGGATGCGTGCCGAAAGGACGTTTGACTGCAAGCTTCTGAACAAGGAGGCGAACATTGAGTTGGTGATAAATTTGTACGATGCCACGATAATGGTTCCGGACATGGAGATGTTTGGTCCTATGAACGGATATATGTCGGGGAAGGGTATCTACAACTTATGGGTGGTGACGAGTTGCAAGGTGAAGAATGAGCATGAGGCGACGTTGACGTTTTCGAACGATTTAGGGAGTGAGACACAAAAGGCGACGCTAAAACTTGAGGCGGACAGTTGTTACCATTTACGTGAAGTGGATGGTGAGGCATTCAAGAAAGTGGGTCCGAACCGTAAACTGATTAAACTCCCGACGGAATTTATATTTAATAAGGAGAAGGAACGGTAAGGACGTCTACGAGAGAGCCACCCACAGTGTAGGTGCGCTCCACGAAGCACCTCTGCACAGTGAGTGGCTTTCTCGAGAATCCGATACTTTAATCACATATTCTTACACTTCTCTCGCAACTCCAACAAATGTCGGAAATATGCGATGGTTTGATCCAAACCGTCGTCCAACAGCACCTTGGGTTCCCAATTCAATATACGCTTGGCCAACGAAATATCCGGACGACGCTGACGAGGGTCATCCTGTGGCAACGGTTCGTACACTATCTTCGAGGTGGACTCCGGAATCTTCGCCAACACCTTCTGAGCCAGCTCCAACATGGTAAACTCACCCGGATTACCGATATTCACCGGTCCCATGAAATCATCGTCCGTGTCGTTCATCACACGAATCATCGCCTCAATCAAATCGTCTACATACTGAAAACTACGACTCTGCAGTCCATCACCATAGATGGTAATATCTTTGTTCTGAAGCGCTTGTATAATAAAGTTAGACACCACACGACCATCGTTTACAGACATGTTCGGACCGTACGTATTGAAAATACGGATAATCTTGCTGCGCACCTTGCGATGCTTGTGGAAGTCCACCATCAAGGTCTCCGCCGCACGCTTACCCTCATCGTAGCAAGAACGCGGACCAATGGGGTTCACATGTCCCCAGTAACTCTCCTCCTGCGGAGAGATGGAAGGGTCGCCATACACCTCGCTCGTAGATGCCTGCAAAATCTTTGCGTTGTAACGCATCGCCAATGACAGGGCATTATAAGCTCCCCAAATGGAAGTACGCATGGTGTTGATGGGATTGTACTGGTAGTGAATCGGCGATGCCGGACACGCCAAATTGTAAATCTCCGATACCGGAAGCTCCGGCAGGTCTATCACATCGTGTACCATCAACTCAAAATTGGGATTCCCCAATAGCGGTTCTATATTCATCTTCTGCCCGGTAAAAAAATTATCGAGACAGATTACATAACAACCTTCTTTCAATAGGCGCGCGCAGAGGTGACTTCCTATAAAACCTGCACCGCCCGTTACTAAAACTCTTTTCACGGCTTATCTTTTTTAAAAATACACACTGCAAAAGTACGCAAAAATGTGTAACTTTGCAAACATTTTCAGAAAAGAATATGATATATCCGACTAAATTTGAACAAAAGATAGAGTTCACAACCGTCAGGAACCTGCTGAAGGAGCTGTGTTTGAGTACAATGGGAAAGGAACAGGTGGATGCCATCACTTTCCAAACAAAACCGGAGGTGATACGCACCTTGTTGCAACAAACGGGAGAATTCCGCTCCATCTTGGAGGGAGAACAGGATTTTCCATCACACTATTTCTTCGATGTACGTGCTGCGCTGGCACGCGTACGAGTGGAGGGGACGTATCTGGAGGAACAGGAGTTGTTCGACTTGATGCGCTCACTCGAGACCGTGGAGGAGGTGGTGCGCTTCTTGTGTCAGACATCCGATGAGGAGGAGGAGATAGTGACGGAAGCGGAACAACGACATGCCCTCTACCCTGCCCTACGGACACTGGCTGCTGAGGTTCCGATATTTCCGTTCGTGGTGCAACGTATCCATGCCATTTTGGATAAGTTTGGCAAGGTAAAGGATACGGCGAGTAGCGAACTCCTACGCATCCGCCGGGAGTTGGCAAGCATGGAGGGTAGCATCTCTCGCACTCTGAACGCCATCTTGCGAAATGCACAGAGCGAGGGTGTGGTGGAGAAGGATGTCACCCCTACCTTGCGCGACGGTCGATTGGTGATTCCGGTAGCTCCGGCACTGAAACGACGCATCAAGGGTATCGTTCACGATGAGTCGGCTACGGGAAAAACGGTGTTTATCGAACCTACCGAGGTGGTGGAAGCAAACAATCGCATCCGCGAATTGGAGGGGGAGGAACGCCGGGAGATTATCCGGATTCTGTCGGAAGTATCGAAGGAGATTCGTCCGCACAGCAAGGAGATGCTGAGGTCGTATGGTTTTCTGGGGGCGGTCGATGTGATTCAAGCACGGGCGCACTTGGCGATTCAGATGAAAGCGATTGAGCCAAACATCGCGGGAGGACCGTTGATTGACTGGGAACGGGCGGTACATCCGCTCTTGCAGCGTTCACTGGAGAAGCATGGCAAGAGTGTGGTTCCGCTGGACATTACACTGAATACTAAGAAGCGTATTCTTATCATTTCGGGTCCGAATGCGGGTGGTAAGTCGGTGTGTCTCAAGACGGTGGGATTATTGCAGTATATGTTGCAATGTGGTCTTTCCATCCCGGTACGGGAGAGTTCGCGGGCGGGTGTGTTCGACCATCTGTTTATCGATATCGGTGATGAGCAGAGTATTGAGGACGACTTGAGTACTTACTCGGGACATCTGCAGAACATGAAGTTTATGATTAAGTATAGCAACGGTCGCAGTTTGCTCTTGATTGATGAGTTTGGAGGGGGTACGGAACCGCAGATTGGTGGTGCCATTGCGGAGGCGGTACTCAAACAGTTCAACCTACACAAGGCGTTTGGTGTGATTACCACGCACTATCAGAACTTGAAGCATTTTGCCGATGCGCACGAGGGGGTAATAAACGGAGCCATGTTGTACGATCGTCAGCAGATGCGTCCACTTTTCCAATTGCAAATGGGCAATCCGGGAAGTTCGTTTGCCATCGAGATAGCGCGCAAGACGGGTCTTCCGGAGGAGGTGATTGCGGATGCATCGGAAATAGTGGGCAAGGATTACATCTTGAGTGATAAATACTTGCAGGACATTGTGCGCGACAAGCGTTACTGGGAGAGCAAACGTGACACGGTGCATCGGCAGGAGAAGCAGATGCAGCAGACGATAGCGCGCTACGAGCAGGAGATTCAGGACTTACAGCGGGAGCGTAAGGCGATTATCAAACAGACGAAGGAGGAGGCGCAGCAGATTCTGAATGCTTCGAATGCGAAGATTGAGCATACGATTAAGCAGATTAAGGAGGCGCAGGCGGAGAAGGAGAAAACGCGCGATGCGAGACGGGAATTGAACGATTTCAACCGGGAGTTGGAGGAGTTGGAGCGTAAGAACAACGAGGATAAGATTGCACGTAAGATTAAACAGCTGGAGGAGCGTAAGTTGCGAAAGGAGAATCGCAAATCGCAGAAGGAGGCGGAGCAAAAGGACCGACAGGCGAAGCAGGCTGCGGAACAGAAACGTCGTGAGGAGGCTCAGCGTCCCATTGCGGTGGGTGATTTTGTGCGCATCAAGGGGCAGAGCAGTACCGGTAAAGTGATGGAGTGCAACGGTCGTACGGCAATTGTGACGTTTGGAATGATGAAGACAAATGTGGAGGTATCTCGTCTGGAACATGCAGCGGAACCGCCAAAGGAGAAGAATGCGGCGGCGCTTGGTACCATGTTCGTAAGTCGCGAAACACAGGACAATATGTACGAAAAGAAACTTCAATTCAAGCCGGATATAGATGTGCGTGGCATGCGTGGTGACGAGGCGATTAATGCGGTTACATACTTCATTGACGATGCCATTCTTTTGGGTATGAATCGTGTACGCATTCTTCACGGAACGGGCACAGGTGCACTCCGCACACTCATTCGTCAGTATTTGGCGACGGTAGGTGGTGTGGCCAATTTCCGCGATGAACATGTACAGTTCGGTGGTGCGGGCATCACGGTGGTGGATTTGTTATAAAATAAAGACCGGGCACAGTCCTCATGCGACTGCCCCGGCCTATTTTCATGTTATTATGATTTTTACTTCTCTAGATTGTTTTTAGGGTCTATATCATCATAACACAATGTTGCTACTTGATAGAAATTTCGGTGTTTGTTTCCTTCCATTGAATCTCGTAAGCAAACGACAGATTTATGGAGTTATTCTTCAAAGTAGCTTCATTTTCGTTTTCTCAAATTACTTATTATTGTTCATTATTAGTTAACCTCCGGAAACTCGTCCGAAAAGTCTCATACCTTTATTCGACATTGCAAATTTAAAACACTTTTTTTAGATATCCAAGTATCATGGTATAGTTTTTTAATATTTCAGCACGTTTTTCTTTGTTTTGGTAGCAAAAATATGTTATACGACATAAAAGTCGTCTGTTAAAAACGAAGAAGTGTTTCGGATTACTCGTTTTGGGTTATGGGAGAATATCCATAGTGTAGGGTTGGTTCATGGAGTCTCAAACCCCCTACACGTGTATTCTCTATCTCTTTCTCTTAAAAAACTGCTGCATCAAATCTGCACACTCCTGTTGAAGGACACCCGATGTGACCTCCGTTTTCGGATGCAAGGCACCCGGAGCCCATTTATTGTAACCACGTTTTTCATCGCCCGCACCATACACCACGCGCTTTATTTGCGACCAGCCCAATGCCCCGGCACACATGATACACGGTTCCACCGTGACATACAAGGTACAATCCGTCAAATACTTTCCACCCAGCGCATTCGCTGCTGCCGTAATCGCTTGCATCTCGGCATGTGCCGTCACATCCGTCAATCGCTCCGTCAAATTGTGGGCACGCGCTATAATCCTACCCTTGCACACCACCACAGCCCCCACGGGAATCTCATCCTCGTGAAACGCCAGCTGCGCTTCTGCCAGAGCGGCCTTCATGAAGGTTATATCTTCTTTTTCGCGATTCTCTTCCATCGTTTTACACCTCCTCGAAATCTACATACTCTCCCTCATCGTCCTGAATAACCTTTTTGGAATCGTGATGCTCCCCCGAAGAAGCGTTCGGGTCTTGCCACTTTTCCTTCTTTTGAGTCTCCTTTTTCTGTGATTCCTGCTTGAACTTACCGGTGAGTATGTGTATGTTCCGAGTAACAGCCGCCACAATCAAAAAGATCGGCATAAGTATAATAACGAGTAGTGCAATAAGACATCCTGCCATAAAAAAATCTCTACCTTTAATAAATGAAAACCTCTTATTTCTTACGTTGTGTAAGCAAGGACAGCAACACATACCATGCTATGATGCCGGCAAAGCAACCCTTTCCCAACAGTGGAATGATGACGGCACATCCCACCAAGAAAAGATACTTCACCTTATTGTCCGCCCATGACAAATTCTTGAATTTCAGTGCAAACATAGGAATCTCAGCCACCAGCAACCAGCAGAACAACAAGATGGGCAGAATCCACACCCATGCGTTCACCTGCTCTATGCCCCACTCCCGGCCACTCACCAAGAGCGAGCCCCAAAACAATGCATTCGCCGGCGTAGGCAATCCAATAAAAGAGGAGGTCTGACGGGTGTCCAAGTTGAACTTCGCCAAACGAAGCGCCGAGAATGCTGCCATGACAAACGCTACAAACGGAATCGCAGCGCACGGATATTCCGCTCCGTATGTAGTACTCAAGAAATTGTACAACAGAGCTGAGGGTGCCACGCCAAACGTCACCACATCCGCCAAAGAATCCAGTTCCTTACCGATTGGCGAAGAAACCTTCAGTAAACGCGCCGACATACCGTCAAAGAAGTCAAATACTGCACCCGTGATAATCGCTAATGTAGCACACTCCGTCTCACCGCGTAGCGCCAACACGGTAGCCACACATCCCGACACAAGATTACAACAGGTAATCGTATTGGGAATGCATCTTGTAATTATGTTGCTCATAACCTTATTTCAATTTTGCTATAACCGTCTCGTTGCCCACCGTAGCCTGCCCCAACTTCACGCACACTTCGGTGCCGATGGGCAGATAGGTATCCACGCGAGAACCCAGTTTTATGAATCCCATGTGCTCGTCTATGTAGCAATCCTCGTTGGCACGTGCATAGGTCACAATGCGGCGTGCCATGGCGCCTGCCACCTGACGGGTGAGCACATCCACCCCTTCGGGGGTCTCAATAACAATCGTGGAACGTTCGTTCTCAATGCTCGCCTTGGGCAACCAGGCTTTCTTATAGTTGCCATTGTGGTGTTGCACCATCTTCACGGTGCCCTCCACGGGGAACCAGTTGGCGTGTACGTTGAGCGGACTCATGAAGATTGACACCATGAGACGACGGTCGTGAAAGTACTCATGCTCTTCCACTTCCTCTATTACCACCACGCGACCATCGGCAGGGGCTACTACCGTCTTCTCTGTCTCGCCCGCAAAAATACGGATGGGACAACGGTAAAAATTCACCATACTCAGAAATATAAACAAACTGATGGCCAGTGTTATATAGGTGGGCAACAGGAAGGTGGGCGACAGGTAATACACGAGCGCATTGAGCAGTGCCAACGCGCAGAAAGCACTCGTCAGCTCCACTCGACCTTCTCTATGAAGTCGTATTTTCTTTATCTTCTTTATTCTTTTCCCCATTTGTCATTGAGTGTAAACGAGGGCAAAGGTAGCTTTTTTTTTTAAGAAAGCCAAACATTCTTTTGATTTTGTGCTCTTTGTTGTTATTTTTCTGAATTCTGTACGATTATATGCGAAGAAATGACTACTTTTACCTTGCAAAAGGGAAAAAGTACCCGGAGGCATTATATATAATAAGGTATAGGAAACAGTATGGAGGATTTTGTCCACTTGCACGTCCACACACAGTATTCACTGCTGGACGGACAGGCTGCCATCCCCAAATTGGTGGATAAGGCGGTAAAAAACGGTATGCGCGGTATGGCCATCACCGACCATGGTAATATGATGGGGGTGAAGGAATACTTCAACTACATGAAGAAAATTCGTGGAAAGTTTAAGGATGGCATCAAGGCGATTGATGCTAACATCACGGCGTTGCAGGAGGGCAGTTACGTTCGTAAGAATGAGGAGAATAGTCTTTCCGATGATCAATTGCGAGAGAATTGGACGGCAGAGCGTGAGAAGTTGCAAAAGAAAATGGCGTTCAAACCCATCTTCGGTTGCGAAATGTATGTGGCGCGTCGTACCATGCGTGACAAGCAGAAAGAGATGGGGGACAGCGGAGGTGCTCACTTGGTGGTTCTTGCCAAAAACGCTGTGGGTTACCACAACCTTATCAAACTGGTTTCCAATGCTTGGGTGGACGGTTTCTACATGCGTCCTCGTACCGACCACGAAGAACTGGAGAAGTATCATGAGGGACTCATCGTTTGCTCCGCTTGTATCGCGGGCGAGGTGCCTCGTGCTATCTTGAAGGGGGATATCGAGGAGGCGGAACGCTTGATTCTGTGGTATAAGAATCTCTTTGGGGAGGATTATTACCTGGAGTTGCAGCGTCATCGTGTGACCGACCCCAACCAGCGAGCGAATCGTGAGACCTATCCGCTTCAGCAGCAAGCCAATGCGGTACTTATAGAGTTGGCACGAAAGCACGGAGTGAAGTTGGTGTGTACCAACGACTGCCACTTTGTGGACGAGGAGAATGCCGAAGCGCACGACCGACTCATCTGTCTCGCCACAGGAAAAGACCTGGACGACCCCAAACGTATGCTCTACTCCAAACAGGAATGGTTCAAGACGCGTGAGGAGATGAACGCCATCTTCTCCGATGTCCCCGAGGCACTTGCCAACACTTGCGAGGTGTGCGACAAGGTGGAGGAGTACGACATAGACCACGGTCCTATCATGCCAAACTTCGAAATTCCCGAGGAGTTCGGCACGGAGGAAGAGTATCGTCAACGCATCACCGAGAAGGAGTTGTTCGATGAGTTTACGCAAGATGAAAACGGCAACGTGGTGCTCTCGGAGGAGGATGCCAACGCAAAGATAAAGAAGTTGGGCGGATACAACGCGCTCTATCGTATAAAACTTGAGGCGGACTATCTGGCAAAACTAGCCTATGACGGCGCACACAAAATCTACGGAGATCCGCTGGAACCGGAAGTGGACGAGCGCATCAAGTTTGAGTTGCACATCATGAAGACCATGGGTTTCCCGGGCTACTTCCTCATCGTACAAGACTACATCGCTGCAGCCCGTCAGTTGCTAGGGGTGAGCGTAGGACCGGGACGTGGTTCAGCCGCAGGTAGTGCAGTAGCTTACTGTCTGGGAATCACTAAGGTAGACCCCATCAAGTACGACCTACTGTTTGAGCGTTTCCTGAATCCTGACCGTATCTCTCTCCCCGATATCGATGTGGACTTCGATGACGATGGACGCGGCAAAGTGTTACAGTGGGTGACGCAGAAGTACGGTGCCGAGAAGGTGGCACACATCATCACCTACGGCACCATGGCGACCAAGAGTGCGATAAAGGATGTGGCGCGTGTGGAGAAGTTGCCGCTCGATGAGTCCAACCGTCTCTGCAAACTAATCCCCGACAAACTGCCGGAGGATGCCAACGGCAAGGTTCCCAAGATGAATCTGCCCAATGCTATAGCTGCCATTCCGGAGTTGCAGCATGCCGAAGTGTCGCCCGACCCCAAGATGCGCGACACCATCCGCTACGCTAAGATGCTGGAGGGCAACGTCCGCAATACGGGTGTGCACGCCTGCGGTGTCATCATCTGTCGAGATGCCATCTCCGATTGGGTGCCGGTGAGTACGGCGGACGATAAAGAGACGGGGGAGAAACTGATTTGTACACAGTACGAGGGTAAGGTCATCGAAGAGACCGGATTGATTAAGATGGACTTCCTGGGACTGAAGACCCTTTCTATTATAAAGGAGGCGGTGGAAAACATCCGTCTCAGTCTAGGCAAGGAGGTGGATGTGGACACCATCGACATCAACGACCCTGCCACCTATCGTCTTTATTGCGAGGGACGAACCATTGGTACCTTCCAGTTTGAGTCGCCGGGTATGCAGAAGTATCTGCGTGAGTTGCAACCATCTACCTTCGAGGACCTCATCGCCATGAATGCACTGTATCGTCCGGGACCTATGGACTATATTCCGGACTTCATCGACCGTAAGCTGGGGCGCAAACCGGTGGTGTACGATATCCCTTGCATGGAGAAATATCTAAAGGATACGTATGGTATCACAGTGTATCAGGAGCAGGTCATGTTGCTCTCTCGCCAGTTGGCAAATTTCACTCGAGGTGAGAGCGACACCTTGCGTAAAGCAATGGGTAAGAAGTTGATAGAGAAGCTGAACCACATGTATCCCAAGTTTATTAAGGGAGGTCAGGCCAACGGACACGACCCGAAGATTCTGGAGAAGATTTGGGCGGACTGGAAGAAGTTTGCATCGTATGCATTCAACAAGAGTCACGCCACGTGCTACTCGTGGGTGGCATATCAGACAGCGTATCTCAAAGCCAATTATCCATCGCAATACATGGCGGCTGTCATGAGTCGAAGTTTGGCGAATATAGCCGATATCACAAAGTTGATGGATGAGTGCAAGTCTATGGGTATCAACACACTGGGGCCGGATGTAAACGAGAGTTACTTGAAGTTCAGTGTCAACAGTCACTGCGACATCCGTTTCGGACTGGGTGCCGTGAAGGGTGTGGGTAGCGCTGCCGTGCAGACCATTGTGGAGGAACGCACCAAGAACGGACCGTACAAGAACATCTTTGACTTCGTGCAACGAGTGAACCTTTCGGCATGCAACCGTAAGAACATTGAGTGCCTGGCACTTGCGGGCGCTTTCGACGGTTTCAATCAGTTCCGTCGCGAACAAATCTACGCCAAGAATGCCAAGGGAGATATGTTCATAGACTCCTTGCTGCGCTACGGTCAGATTTATCAGTCGGAACGACAAGAGGCAGAGAACAGCCTCTTCGGCGGGTTCGATGACATGGAGGTGGAGATTGCCACTCCGGAGATTCCGGATACCGAGGAATGGAGCCTGATGGAGCGTCTCTCTCGTGAGCGCGACCTGGTGGGCATCTATTTATCCGCCCACCCGTTGGACACCTATGCAGTGGTACTCAAGTATATATGCAACACCAAGGCTGCCGAACTAATGAACGACGACAAGACGGAACTCATGGCTCGTCAAGAAGTTAAAGTGGGTGGTATTGTCTCTTCCGTACGTCGCGGTACGACCAAGACAGGCAAGCCGTATGGCATCGTAAAACTGGAGGATGATTCCGGTGTAGGCGAATTGCCACTCTTTGGCGAAGACTGGGTGCGCTGGGGCAACTTCATGATTGAAGGCAACACTATCTTTGTGATGATGCAAGTGGTATCCGGCAGGTGGAAACCCGAGCAAAGGGAGTTGCGCGTGACGCAGGTGGAGTTTCTGGCAGATGTACAAGAGAAACGTGTGGAACGCATCACCATACAAGCATTGGTGAGCAGTGTCAACGAGCAAGTGGCCAACGAGATATTGGCGTTGGTGAGTGAAACCACAGGCAACACAGAGTTGTGTTTCGACCTCATGGACAGCGACACACGCCACCGTGTGCAATTGCGTTCGCCCATTAAAATAGGTGTTGGCAAGTCACTTTTGCGATACATTGAGGAACATGAAGGGATGAATTTCAAGATAAATTGATTTTTTCTTGGTTATTCCTAATGGTTTCACTAATTTTGCAGGCGGAAATAGTATATACATAAAAATATAATAGAAACATGTTGGAGATAACAACAGATAATTTTGATTCTCTCTTGGCAGAGGGAAAGCCTATGGTAGTAGACTTCAGTGCTACGTGGTGTGGTCCTTGCAAGCGTGTGGCTCCCATCTTGGATGGTTTGGCACAAGCATACGAAGGTCAAGCAATTATAGGTAAGTGTGACATAGAAGAAAACGACGACCTGGTATCGAAATTTGGTATCCGCAACGTTCCCACGGTGCTATTCATCAAGAACGGCGAGGTGGTGGACAAGCAGGTAGGTTTGGTAGCCAAGAGCAATTACGAAGATAAGTTGAAGTCAATCCTTTAATAAAAACAATGCATTATGGAGAATCAATACGACGATGAGTTCTTGCAGGAGGACGAGTACGATGCGCAGTGCATAGAGTACATTAAGAATTATCTTCCATCGGAGTTGAAAGATACGTTTTCCGAGGAGGATTTATATCTGATATACGATGTTATGGCAGACTATTTTGTCAGCAGCGGTCTGTTGGATTCCAACTCGGACAAGGATGGTGTGGTGGAGATTGACATAGATGCAGTTGTGGATTACGTCATCAAAAAGATAAAGAAACAAGGATTGGGCAACTTCCGTGCCGAAGATGTATTCTTCGTGATACAGGGAGCATTGGAGTTTGACAATCAAGAAGAATAACACCTCGAGACAATTGTTTCGGCGTATATAATGTCTTTTTAAATATTTACCGGAGATTCTTCGCAAGAAGTATCTCCGGTTTTCGATTTGTGTACATCCACGGCGCACGTCCCTACACGGTGGATGGCTCTCTCGTGGATGTACACAAATCCGAAACCGGAGTAAAATACTATAAAGTCGAACCGGAGTTCAAGTTAATATTCTTTGCATCAACCAACTTACGCATATTGAGCAACGCATAACGCATGCGCCCCAATGCCGTATTGATATTGACACCGGTATCCTCGGAAATCTCCTTGAAAGAGAGCTGTTGGAAATAACGCATATACACCACACTACGTTGCTCCTGCGGCAACATATCGATAAGTTTGTGTATATCCTTTATATTTTGTTCGCGAATCAACTCGTTTTCGCGATTGACCTCACTGTAGCAAGCAGTATCCAGCTCCGATGTTTGCACTTCACCCTCAGACACAACAGTAGCCGCACTCTTCACCTCACGGAAACGATCCATGATAAGATTGTGAGCGATACGAATAGTCCAACTAAAGAAGAGTCCGTTACCGCTGTACTTTCCGTTGTGCAACGAAGAGATTATTTTCAAGAATGTATCCTGAAAAATATCGTTGGCGAGTTCCTCGTCTTTTACCTTGCAGAGTATGTAGGTGAACACCCTGTCTTGGTACTTTTTTAATAAAGCGTCGAAGGCTGCGTTATTGCCTTGCATATACAGTGTGACCAATTCATCGTCGGTCATCTTTTTAAAGTTGTTCATTACTACAATTATTTATTGTTCTTTTATCTGTGTAATGTATATGCTATAGGCAATTCGGTTTTTAATGATTTATACTATTTTTTATCGGGACAAAGGAACAAAAAAAATAGATAAGGTGCAAGTTTTTGAGTGTATTTTTGAACAAAATCCCCTTTTTTCACGTTTTCGAAGCCTTTAGAGACAAAATAAATATGTTATATAACATACTCAAGCTCCGCAATACCCCCGTTAAAAAAAACAATAGAACGCAAAACGATATACTAAAACAGAATCTCATCCGTTTCCTACATAGAAAGTATTAAACATCAAAATCTGTTTGCGTATGGTAGACTCTACACAACCGTTACACGCTCCCAACCCACAAACCGTGGAGCGAATTCGACTCGCAGCACGCTTTTATTGCGTGCCAACAACAAAAAAAGTGACATATTGTTGAAAATATTCAAGAATATTTGTACTTTTGTGCATTCATTCATAAAAAGGATACAGCAACTATGGCAACAATAGTCTCACCCTCACTGCTCGCAGCCAACTTTGCCGACATAAAGGGGGAAATGGAGATGTTAAACGGAAGCCGGGCAGACTGGCTTCATCTCGATGTGATGGACGGTGTCTTCGTACCCAACATCTCATTCGGCTTCCCGGTCTTGAAGGCAGTAGCAAAACACTGCCAAAAACCTTTGGATGTACATCTTATGATTGTGCAACCGGAGAAATTCGTGTCGCAAGTGCGCGACCTGGGAGCGTACATGATGAATGTACACTACGAGGCATGCCCACACTTGCACCGCGTGACAGAACAAATCCGCGAAGCGGGCATGAAGGTGGGTGTCACGCTCAACCCCGCCACACCGGTATGGGTGCTGCAAGACATCTTGCAGGAACTGGATATGGTATTGCTCATGTCGGTAAACCCCGGATTCGGTGGACAGAAATTCATCCCCCACACACTGGATAAGGTAGCGCAACTGCGCAAACTGATTCAGGAAACAGGCAGTCATGCCCTGATTGAAGTGGATGGAGGTGTCAACCAACAGACTGCCCCACAATTGGTTAAAGCCGGTACGGATGTATTGGTGGCAGGCAGTTTTGTATTTGGAGCGGAGAATCCGAAAAAGAACATTGACTTCTTAAAAGATTTATAGCATAACATTTTGAATACAATACACTTAGTACAACAGATATTCCCCTTTGCGGAGTATCTGTTGCTCTTTGTCGTGGGCATGTGCATGGGGCGTGAATGGGGGCTTTTCGACCAACCCCTCACCTATGGCATGTGTGCCACACTGTGTGTCGCCACGCTCTATATGGTGCTGCGACAAGGACGCCCCCTATGGGATGGAGCATTGATGCGAGGAATGATGTGGGGCACCTTCTTTCTGCTGGGTGGCGCCATCATGTCCCCTCGTTGGAAAGAGGTGAACCACCCATCGGATACCGTCCGACACGAACGAACGGGAATCGTGCTCTCCACCCCCGTAGCCAAACCGAAAACGGAGATGATACGTGTGTTGGTGGGAGAACCCACCCGCCATCATGGGATACAAAACCGCACCTGCATCCTCTATCTACAACGAGATTCCACCGCCACAAGCAGACCCCTTACCGCAGGAGACACGATACGCTTCTGCACACAACTAGAATCCCCAAGCGATAGCGCCTTCTTTGGAGGAAGAGATTATGGTAACTATCTGTTAGTACAGCACATAGACGGTGTGGCGTATGTACCGACGAACCGATACGCCCGAACATCGAGCCACGTCGCATCGCCTTCGTTGGGAACAGTCCACCGATTGTTAATCGCCTCCGAACGGTGCAAACAACGCATCCTGCGCCACATCGCCCCATTAGAACTTTCGCAAGAGGAATACGCACTGATAGCAGCCATGACACTCGGCGAAAAATCGTTCCTTACACGCGCCACCAAGGAAGAATATGCAGCAACGGGCGCCTCACACGTACTAGCACTTTCGGGTATGCACCTAAGCATATTGATTATGCTTCTGCGCCTACTGATACCCGGAAGATGGCGACGAGGACGTCGTACCCGTTGGGTGTGCAACGGAATACTCATCTTAATCACCTGCGGATATGTGATGCTTACCGGAGCCCCCCTCTCCCTTCAGCGCGCAGCGGGGATGTTGATACTGAATCTTCTGTTGGTACCCTCCTACCGGACACGTCCCAAGGCAGATACGATTAACACACTGATGGTGACGCTGTTTATACTCCTCTGCATAGACCCTATTTCTCTTTTTGACATAGGATTGCAACTCTCCGTATCCGCCATTGCAGGAATCGTATTGTTTGTCAATTACCTGACGATAGATTCGATAAAGCATCCATGGATAAAGGTCCTCACATCAATCCCCGCCACATGTATTGCAGCACAACTCACCACAGCGCCATTGGTGGCATATTATTTTCACACCTTCCCCACCTATTTCCTAGTGACAGGATTATGGATTGCCCTACTCTCCATCACCCTCCTCCCCACCCTATGGACAGTCATTCTCAGCGCAAGCTTTCCCTGGTTGAGTGACAAGATATTGTGTATTCTTCGCGTCACCCTCCACCTACACAACAGCATCCTCCACACCATAGCACAGTGGCCGCACGCCATCCTCCGCATCTCCATCGACCACGCATGGCAAGTGGGGATAGCATACGGAGCCGTTTTCGCAGCCCTCCTACTCCTTCGTTTCCACTCCATAAAAGCGATGAGACGAAGAGAAGAAGTGACAGAAAAGATGAAGTGGGAAAAGAAAGGATGGAAAGAGTCACCCACGAAGCCCCCCCACAGCATGGATAATCGCACGTGAAAGCTCCTTTGACTTCGAAACAAGACTAAAATTCCGCTCCATAACACATTTTATCGCGGAGAATTTGACGGATTCAATTGTTTGCACTAAATTTGCAGAATAAAATTGGATTGAAGTATGTTTACGCACGTAATGACAGAGCAAGACGCTCTACGACTGAAGAGATACATTGACGACAACCAACGCTTTGTGATTGTCGGACATGTCTCACCCGATGGCGACGCCATGGGGTCAACACTCGCATTGGCACATGTGTTGAAAGGACTCAACAAAGAGGTCACCGTCATTATGCCCAACTCCTACCCCGACTTCCTGGCATGGATGCCCGGAGCACACGACGTGGCCCTACACGACCACGAAACGGAATGGGTAAACGGTTGTATAGAACGCTCGGAAGTCATCTTCTGTCTAGACTTCAACGACTTCACGCGCGCGGCACAAATGGCACAACGCCTATCGGAACGCAACGTACCGAAAATCCTCATCGACCATCATCTGGACCCCGCCAAAGGATTCGACATCACCGTGTCACACCCCGACCGCAGTTCCACCTGTGAACTACTGTTCCTGACACTCGCCCAATTGGGCTACCTTCCGGAACTCACCCTCGAAGAGTGCGCCTGCCTCTACACCGGCATGATGACCGACACCGGAGGATTCACCTACAACTCCAACCACAGCGAAATCTTCATGATAATCGCCGAACTACTAAAGCATGGCATCGACAAGGATAAAATCTATCGCAACGTGTTCTACAACTACAGCGAACAACGTTTCCGACTGATGGGATACATCCTCTACACCAAGATGAAATACATGCCACAGTATCACGCATCCCTACTCACCCTCACAAGACAAGAGCAGAAACTCTTCTCCCACGTCAAGGGCGACACCGAGGGATTCGTCAATATACCGCTGCAAATCAAGGGAGCCAAACTATCCATCTCCCTGCGCGAAGACACCGAAAAACCGGGATGCATACGCGTGTCCCTACGCTCAGTCGATGACTTCCCGTGCAACAAAATGGCAGCAGAATTCTTTAACGGAGGCGGACACCTCAACGCATCGGGCGGCGAACTGCGCTGCTCTATGGACGAAGCAGAGGAAATCGTAGGAAAAGCCTTGGCACGCTACGCCCCCCTCCTATCCTAACACATTATTTATAATAAAGAAAAGAAACAAATAAGATACATGAACAAAGGAAAAATGATTTGCGGACTGCTCGCCATGGGCATGCTCGCCTCCCTCTATGCTTGTAGCGATGATGAAACCTACGCCGAGCAGAAGGAACGCGAACGTAAGGCCATCTCGAGTTTCCTGTCACGCAACGTGTCCTTCACCCTGGAGGGCGACACCATAACAGTGGGAAACATCAACGTAATCAGCGAGGATCAATTTGAAGCACAAGACAGCACCACGAATCTTGAAAAAAACGAGTACGTCTACATCAGTAGCAACGGTATCTACATGCAGATAGTAGACAAGGGTGCAGGCTCACCGCTCAAATCAGGCGAAAAAGCCAACATCTATTCACGCTTCATAGAATACAACATCATGGGCGACAGCGTGCAACTGTCCAATCGATACACGACCTACGCTTATCTCCCGGAGGTGTACACCTGCTCCAACAGCTACGGCACCTTTACCGCCTCCTTCACCTCCGGACTAATGTACAGCAGTTACGGCTCTTCCGTTCCCTCGGGATGGCTCTACCCGCTGCGCTACGTCAACGTAGGTATGCCCGACGAAAGTCATCCGTCCGTGGCAAAGGTACGACTGATTGTGCCCCACAGCGAAGGACAACAGTATGCCAACTCCAGCGTATACCCCTGCTTCTACGAGTTGACCTACCAGAAAGGATACTAAAAAAGATACTCTAAATACAAAAGAATGACACTTATTAAATCTATCTCCGGCATCCGCGGCACCATTGGCGGAAAGACCGGAGACACACTGAATCCACTGGATATCGTAAAATTCACATCGGCGTATGCCACACTTATCCGTCGCCGTCTGTCGGCCGACAAGAAGGGTAAAATCGTGGTGGGACGCGATGCACGTATCTCCGGTGAGATGGTGAAGAACGTGGTGTGCGGTACGCTCATGGGTATGGGCTTCGATGTGGTAAACATAGGTCTGGCATCCACTCCGACCACGGAGATTGCGGTGACCATGGAGGGTGCCGATGGCGGTATCATCATCACAGCCAGCCACAACCCACGCATGTGGAATGCCTTGAAACTGCTCAATGCACAGGGTGAATTCCTGAACAAGGAGGAGGGCAACGAGGTGTTGGCCATAGCCGAGGCAGAGGATTTCGACTATGCGGACGTGGACAGCTTGGGTGCTTACCGTGAGGATGATAGCTACGATCAGAAACATATTGACTTGGTGAAGAACCTGAAGTTGGTGGATGTGGAGGCTATCCGCAAGGCTAACTTCAAGGTGGCGTTTGATGCCGTGAACTCCGTGGGCGGTGTGATTCTGCCGAAACTGTTTGAGCAACTGGGTGTTGCTACGGTGAAGGGACTCTACACCGAACCGACGGGTGACTTCCAGCACAATCCGGAGCCTTTGGAGAAGAACCTGGGGGATATTCAGCAGGTGATGCGTGGCGGCGACTACGACATCGCTTTCGTTGTGGATCCGGATGTGGATCGTTTGGCGCTCTTCTGCGAAGATGGCACCATGTATGGCGAGGAGTACACACTGGTGACGGTAGCAGACTATATTCTGCAACACACACCGGGCAACACCGTGAGCAACTTGAGTAGTACACGTGCACTGCGCGATGTGACTACGCCAAAGGGTGGCACATACTATGCAGCTGCTGTGGGCGAGGTGAATGTGGTGACCAAGATGAAGGAGGTACACGCAGTAATTGGTGGTGAAGGCAACGGTGGAGTAATCTATCCGGAGGCACACTACGGTCGTGATGCGTTGGTGGGTATTGCACTCATCCTTACGTACTTGGCAAAGAAGCAGTGCAAGACGAGCGAACTGCGTGCCACTTATCCGCCATATTTCATTGCAAAGAATCGTGTGGATTTGACTCCGGGATTGGATATCGATGCTATATTGAATAAGGTGAAGGAGATGTATGCACAGTTTGATATCAACGATATCGACGGTGTGAAGATTGACTTCCCGGACAAGTGGGTGCATCTGCGTAAGAGCAATACGGAACCCATCATCCGCGTTTATTCGGAAGCGCACTCCATGGAGGAGGCAAACGAAATTGCAGAACAGGTTATGACAGTGATTCGCGAGAATATGTAACTCAAGTTTCGGATTTGTGAAAACAACTACGAGAGAGCCATCCAC
>CAYSOK010000008.1:0-25577 GCA_964432645.1 uncultured Bacteroidaceae bacterium
TGAGGACGTTCCACGAAACGTCCCTACACTGTGGATGGCTCTCTCGTTGTTGTATTCCTGTTTCTATTTCCTTTTAAGCAAAAACACCAGCAGTGTCCGTAGGGAGAGAAACCGCAGATACCCCTTGCGAATACATGCTTTCAACGCTATTGATTTTTCCTTGTATGTCAACACCTTAGCCGTTTGAAAAACCGCATTCAACGTGTACCTCGCGTAATACTCCATCCGCCCCTGATGCTCCGGATGACCCTCACGAACAAAACGAAACATCTCGTCCATCACCGTCAGATAGCACGAAACATTCCGCCACGAATAATGTTTCGTAATCGTCGAATTGCCACGAATGCGATGCTGCAACAAACTCTCCTTCAAGCAACCAATCCGCTGAGACTGAAGGAATAACAATGCCGTAAACAGTTCGTCCTCATGGATAATCCCCGGGTAAAACGTGAGTTGCAGCCGCTTCAACCAATCCGCGGAAACGAAGTACAACCACGGAACCGCCCGAAATGTCCTATGCTGCAACATGCTGTCAAACAGCACATCTCCCCGATACACCATCGTATCATCATAAATCTTTGTACGGTGATAATCAAAACAATACGTTCCCAATCCCTCCTCGCTCAAGATGTCTGCATCGAAGAAAAGGAGTTGCAACTGCGCCGTCAACATCCGTTCGAGACACCGCTCAAGAGCCGTAGGGTAGAGCACATCATCGCTGTCCATGAAGTAGATATACGTCCCATGCACATGCTTCAACGCCTCGTTGCGCGCCACCGACTGACCGCTGTTTTGCGGCAATGCAAAGTACTCTATACGAGCATCTTCCGCCATCAGTCGCTCCACCACCTCTGCACTCTCGTCCGTAGAGCCATCGTTTACGACGATAATCTCCAACCGCGTGTACGTCTGATTTCGAACACTCCCGATGGATGCATCCAGGTAAGCCGCTGTGTTATAGACCGGTATCACAACCGAAATCAAAGGTTCTTGTTCCATCATCCTCTATTTCTTAGGCGGAAACCAACGATACCAATAGCGCTGCAAACGGCGCCAAACTCTCGGGAGATACGGACCCAAACGTCGCAAGATATTGCGCTCCCTTTGTACATCCTCCGGCAGCCAACTTCCCTTATAATGGTGTATAGAGAAGGTGTTCTGACTCTTCAACACATGGAAGTCGTAGAAGTTTTGCGGGCAAAACCACGTGCGCGGAAACACCGGAATCTTACGAGCATCCTTCTCCACCTCCATCGCCTCCTCTTTCGTGGACACCGGCACCAGGGAGTAGCCCGCTTCGCTCCAAATCTTGGAAACAAATGCCGGCATTACAAAGAGGTTCATCTCACCGTTTTCGTTCAAGAACTGAAGCGTATCATACCTATCCAGCAGCACTTTAAGCGCAGGATTTCCTTTTTCGCTTCCCCACGTAGCCGCCTCTATATCGTGCTCGTTGTGATCCAGTCCCACCATCATGTGGAGCGAGAGCAGCGAGTCGTAAGGGGTCACCACCTCTACATCGGTATCCAGATAGATACCTCCGTAATGATAGAGCGCAAAAAGACGAATGTAGTCTGCCGCGAACGCATATTTCTTGCATTCGAAAGCCTGCTTCACCCACAAGGATTTCTCCGGGGGGAAGCGCTGTGTGTCCCACAGCATAAAGGTGTAGTCCGGCAACTTCCGTTGCCACGTTTCCATGTATTTTTGCAAATCGGACGGAAACGGGTCTCCGCTCAACCAGCAATAGTGTATTATCTTCGGTATCATACCTTCATTTATCTATTAGCATTGTAGTGCAAAGATATGTTTTTTGTTTCTTATCTCCAAGTATGCAGGTGGAAAATTTGTGCAAATCGTCAATTTTCGTTATCTTTGCAAAAAATAATCAAAGAATAAGGCGATGAAGTTTTCCATTATAACCATAAACTACAATGATAAACGTGGTCTGGAGAAGACGCTAAAGAGTCTGCAATCACAAACCTTTCGGGACTACGAGCATATCGTTATTGACGGTGGGTCCACGGATGGAAGTGTGGAGGTGATTGAGCGTTATGCGGCGAACATAGCTTACTGGGTGTCGGAACCGGATCGGGGGATATACAATGCTCTGAACAAGGGGTTGAAGCATGTGCATGGCGAGTATGTAAATTGCATGAATTCGGGAGATATGTTTGCCACGCCGTATGTGTTGCAACAAATTGTGGACGAGAAGATTCCGGAGCAGACGGGAATTATCTACGGCGATACGATTTTTGCCGAGCCGGATGGCAGGCAGACGTATCAGGTTCCGGATCCGTTTTGGCAGAGTAGGGAGTACATTCATGGTATGGGGATTTGTCATCAGAGTATTTATGTGCGTAGGGATTTGGCTCAGTCGCATCCTTACGATGAGCATAGGTATCGCATTTTGGCGGACTTCGATGCCATTCAGCGGATTTATTCGGAGGGGGCTTCGACGTATTACATTCCGAAACCGTTCACCATTTTTGACCGTTGTGGTTTGAGTTCCACGCATTATAAGGAGGGGTGGCGTGAGATGGGTTTGATTACGCATCGTTATGCCACGCCTAAGTATTGGTTCCTTTTTCTCCGCAAATTTTACTATTACAGATTGGAGTGGGCGGTGAAGAGCAGATGGGGGAGATTGTGGAATGGTTTGACGGGTTGCCGGAAAAGCGATTCATAATTGCGGGCAAATAGGAAATTATTTGCCCGCAATTAGGGGTCGAAAAGCGTATGATTTTCGGCAAAAGTCATACGCTTTTTAGGGGGTATTTGCGGGCAATTATTAGGATGTTTGCGGGCATATAATGAAGGGTGAACATCCACAGTGTACGGAAAACTATTTACAAAAAACTTGGCTCTCTGCGGTGAAGGGTATCCTTCACCATTATAAGCTCTGATAATCAATTTCTTCCGACCCAAGGTGAAGGCATGAAGACACTTTCGCCCGGAAACTTTTTGCAGTGTATTTTTGGTGAAGGATGAGGTGAAGGATATACCTGTGATTGATTATCAATGCTTTGAAGAAAAAGGTGAAAGCACACTTTTGAGCGAAAAAAGCGGTGAAGGGTCAAAGGTGAAAGGGTGAAAGCACGGTGAAAGGTCTTCGAGTAACGAAAAAAACATACAAAGTGTCTTTCCTTCTACTTTCTTCTAACAAAATCCCAAAACCTACTCTTCAGCGGACAGTAATAAAACTTCAAGAAGTAATGATAAAGATACGAAACTCCCGGGTACACCCCACGAACCATCGCATCCTCCCGAAACGCCAACCTATGATTCTGCTGACTCGTTCCCGTGATATCAAAGGCAACAACCGGCGTAGGAACCTTCGCAAAATTATACCCCTCCGAGTAAATCTCGTAAAACATCTTGTAGTCGGCAGCCACCTTCAAACCCTCATCAAACGGAAACCTCAGAGCCAAGTCACGGCGAACGAACGCCGTCTGATGACAGAACCCCTTGTGCGTAAAACGCGTCTTCTGCTCCCAAAAAGGTCGAGCCGGATGATAAACCAAAGGATTCCCAGAAACAGAATCGAAGTGGTCACTGTAGACAAAACCAACATCCCGCCATTCGCTCAACAACGCGTCAACAAGATTTAATGCCGATGCATCCACAAAGCAATCCCCCGAATTCAAGAAGTTAATATAATCCCCCTGAGCCATTTGCAACCCCTTGTTCATGGCGTTGTAAATGCCACCGTCCCGCTCCGATACCCAACGAGAAATTCCGGAAGCATACTTTCGAATCACCTCCACACTACCATCCGTGGACCCACCGTCCACAACGATGTACTCAAAATCTCTGTTCGTCTGAGACAGAACACTCTCGATGGTACGTTCCAACCCCTCGCGGTTGTTGTAATTTATGGTAACGATTGAAAACAACATCTTGCCTCCCTACTTTACAAGATTACTCTCCTCGTCCTCATACCTACGTTGCGACGTGAAGAACCGCTTCATGTTCTTAACCCCCTGCCACACACGGTGCGTGAAACTCCTCCACAGCGAACCGTCCGCCGAAACCGTGCCATACCCGGTGACAGCACGTGCCCTGCGGTCGTGAACAAACCGAATCTTTCCTAAATCCTTCAATCCCAACGCCAAAGAACCATCCTCACCACGAATGATGTCCGTTCGGATTCCAATTCGGCTTGCCGAGGCAGTGTGATACGCAAAAACCAACCCACGTACACTCAGTTCCGGTCGCTTGAAAGACTGCAAGAACAGGTACAAATCGCGTGCCGCCTCATAGACATTCAGTTGCCACTGCGGATGAGCCGCGTCCGGGATGTAACTCCAGGAACTGCATGCCGCCACAACCCCCTCTCTCTCAAGTGCGTCCACCATCACCTCCACATACTTAGGCGGATAGAGTGTGTCGGAATCTATATTAATATGGTATTTCCCCCGAGCATGCGCCAGTCCGCAACTGCGAGCCCACCCGCAACTATGGCGCGTCTCGGTGAAGTAGGGGACACCCGCAGACTGAAAAACACGTGCCGTTTGGTCGCTCGAATCGTTGTCCACCCCGATAATCTCCACCGGATAGCGACACTGTATGCGGGAAAGCGCCCACAAGCAAGCGGTGAGATGGCGCTCCTCATTGTAGGCAATGACAGAAACCGTCACCATCGGCGCATCACTCTGTTGTGCAGCTATCCCCTCCCGAATCTCCGTCCATACGAACTCGGGAATTTCATCGTACGTTTTGTCGTAGACCGACAGGTAAGGGGTGTACCACTTCATGATATTCAGACACTTGAGCAGAATTATAACGGTTGAGGAATATCCTTGTCTTTCGGCTTAATCAATACGATATAGTTCAAATCCCCCTGCTTGTAAGGTGCATTCTTAATATCGCCCACACGCAGAGATACTTGGCTATCGCTAACACCATAATCCTTCAACTTGTTGACCACCGTTTGAGCACGGCGCTCACTCAAGCGTATGTTGTAGTCGTAGGAACCCGTATTTATATCGGCATATCCCACCACCTCGTATTGCTGATTCGGGTTGGCAAGAATCTGTTCCGCATAGAACTTGATATTGATAAGGCTCTGAGGCAGAATCTGATCGCTGTCGAAGGGGAAGAAGATTGCCATAAGCATCTCGTCGGACGAAATCGTGGGTTCCGCTGTGCGCAACGGTACCTCTCTGGCCCCCTGCGGAAAATACACATAGTTGCCCTCCATATAGAGTGTACGTGTACGGAACGGAGCACGTCGGTAGGTGAACGTCGGATGGATAATTTCCACCGCATTGGCATCGATAACCGCCTTTTCGGCAAGGATTTGCATCTTCTCATCCACAGACGGTTGCTTGCGGAACCACCGATACTGCCACACTTCTGTGACACGGAAAGTGTTGGAATCTACGTACATTCTTGAAAGGTCACGTATGGGAATCTCCCCCGGTGCCGTCACGATGGAATCGGCTGTGTAGGTAGTTATCTTGTCGGTAATCTTGCACGAAGTCACGAACAGAGTGGTGGTGCAAAGAACTAGCATGTAGAGTAAATGTTTCATATCGCTTCTATGTTTTTAATGATACGTGCAGGCACGCCTGCTACTATAGTAAAGGGAGGCACATCGTGGGTGACCACGCTTCCGGCAGCCACCACACTGTGTCGACCGATGGTGACACCGGGGGTGATGGTGGCATTGGCACCGATCCATACATCGTCGCTAATGATGACGGGGGCGGTGCTTACTCCCTGAGTATGTATGCTGCGAGTGGTGTCGGCATAGTTGTGATTGAGCGCACTCACCACCACACCTTGTGCCAAATTCACCTCGTTGCCGATGGTGATGGGGGCAATCAGTGTGTTGTGCAACCCTATGCGGGTGTCGTGACCTATGATGAGGTCGCCCATGGCATTGTTGATGCAGCAGAAGTCCTCCACCACCGAACGGTCGCCCAACACAAACTTGTGGAAGGGCAGGATGTCTCGACGCACACTGCTGTGTATCAGAGAGTCGTGACCGCATTTGGCAAAGAGCGGGAAGCAGCGACGCAACCACCAACGGGGGCGTGACTGCACGGGGTGAACCATGCAGCGGTGCAGTCGCATCTTCCATTCCGGGTGTGCTTGGAGCCAATCTATGAGCTGCGTTTTCATGCGCTTATTCTATTCCGGGAACAGCATTGTAGAGGTTGTTCACCTTGAGCGGTTCCTCGTCCTCTATATCCTCTATGTTGATCTCCTGAACCTCGTTGACCTTGGTTTCCTCCTTGACCTCCTCCTTCTTCACTACGGCAGGACGAATCTCCTTGTCTATATCCGTAGCTCCTTCAATAACAGCACTGTGCACGGTCTTCTCCAGGATGGGTTCCTTGTAGGAGAGGCTGTTGCGGTAGATGATGAAGGTGCCGTAGAGCAGAATGACGCAGCCCACGAAAATCCATGCTATTATGTGGAAGGTATAGGATTTGACGCTGACCTCCTTTGTGCTGAGGGCGGCTTGATATTCCTCCTCCGTCATCTCCTTTTTACCCAAGGCTATCTTGGCATCCCATGCAGAGACGGTGTGGTCGGTGTGCAGGAACTTACCTCCGGTACGTCCGCCGGTCAGTATGTTGAGCACTTGCTTGAATATCAATGTAGGTATGTGGAAAATCATAGCGCTCAATCGTTCGTCTATCAAGTAGTTCGGCACGGCTATGGCAAAGGTCAAGACGATGAGCAGTGCCAAGGACCACCATTTCCAAGCCAAGTCCAGAGAGATGATAGGTGTCAGGATGGAGAAGAGTCCGATGATACCAATCAACATGGTACGCGGAATGAGTGCCCACTGAAGAATCTTGTCCGCCAAGTCGAAGTTGCCGCTGATGATGGCGGGGATAATCTGCTTGTAGCATGCCATGAAGGAGCGGTACTGAGCCGACAACCAGCGACGACGCTGTTTGGTGTAGACCTCGTCCTTCTGCACCTTCTCGTCGTAGACGTAGAGGTCTTCCAAATACTCGATATAGACGTTTTGTTTGAGCAATTCATACTCAAACTCCTTGTCCTCACCCGCCGTCTTAATCTTCTTGACATTTTGCTTAAACCACTTATAATCAAAGGCAATACCGGAACCGATAAGCGCAGAGGAGAAACCCAGATTGGCGTGTCCCATGCGGAAGATGGTATTGTTGATCTCCTCGGATATGGCGTCGAGGATAGCAGTCTCCGTATCGATGTTCTTAGAGCGGCGGTGCGCCTGAATAACTTCGGAACCGGCTTCGTAGGTGTCGTTTATGGCAGAGAGGAAGTGGGCGTCCACATTGTTGTCGGCGTCCAGCACCACTACGATGTCGTATTCCTTTTTGCTACCCACCTCGTCCATTGCGTAGTTCAGAGACTTCGCCTTGGAACTCTCCTCAAAGGTAGGTTTCAGTACGGTAATCGGGAGGTAAGAAAGTTCTTCGTTCACCTCGTCCGAGATGTGATCCGAGATGACCACCAAGTCGAACAATTCAGCCGGATACTCCTGCATCAGGAACCGACCGGCGGTTTCGAAGATTACCTCTCCCTCATTGTACGCGGGGATGAGAACCAAGAAACGGTTCTTTTTTAAGCTTTTGGGATATTTATCCACACGGCTCTTGGCACCTGCCAAAGCAAAAATAAACAGGTACAATACGGATGCTGCCGAAAGGAGAAATATTAGCCCCTCGAAGACGCAGAAAATGCCATAAACGATATCCATATCTTATCTTATTTTAGTGACGTAAATGAATAGGCTCCCCGTAGTGCGGCGCTGGCTTGGCGGGTTTTGCCGGTTAGTAAATCGCGAAGTACATCTCTCGTGAGAACCACTAGGTATTGATACAGGTAGGAGAGGTACCGGGTGAGACCCGTTCGTTGTCTGCGTGTGAAGAGCAGTCGGTTGCGGGTCATATAGTAGGATTGCAGCGGACTTTTGATTCCGGTGCTTTGACTTTCTTTGTGGTACACCTTGCAGCGGGGGTCGAACCATATGGTGTGTCCGGTGCGCTGTATCTGCATGCTCCAGTCCAACTCTTCGTAGTAGAGGAAGTAGCATTCCGGCAGATAGCCGGCGCTGTCCAACAGACTGCGGTGGAAGCAGAGGGCTGCTCCGTGGGCGTAGGCGGTGGGACAGGGTTGGGTGTATTGTCCGTGCTCTTTTTCGCCGTTTCCTATGCTCTCGTTGCGCAGGGTTACGGCGGTGAGCGGGGTGAATCCGGCGTATTGTATGGTGCTTTCGTCCTTGGCATAGAGCAGCAGGGGCGATACGGCACCGGCGTCGGTGTGAGTGCGGAGGGTTTCCAAGAGATAACCGAAGGTGTCCTCCTTTATATATGTATCGTTGTTCAGCAGTAGGATGTATTCTCCGTGTGCTGCTTTGATTCCTAGATTGTTACCACCGGCGAATCCTAGGTTTTCCTGGCTTTTTACTACGGTGAGGGTGGGGTAGCGTTGCAGCAGGGCATCGGCTTCGGATTGGCGCGATGCATTGTCCACCACCACAATCTCGTAGGTGAGGGATTGCAGGTGTTTATGTAGCGACTCTATGAGTTCGCAGGTATCTTTTAGTCCGTTGTAATTGACGGTTACTATGGATAGTTGTACGTTAGTCATGGGCAAAGACTTTTTTAAAGGATTCTACTTCGAACGATGGAATAATCTCGGGAGCTTTCTCTTTGGTTTTCAGAGCCGCTTCGATTTTGGCTTCCTCCATCTCTTCATCGTAGTGGGGAGCCATATAGACGAGCGTTAGTCCGCCGTACACCAGTATGTAATTGGGGTACATAAAGAAGATGTTGTTACCGTATCCTGCCACCAACATGCCTACGGCTCCGCATATCAGTGCCGTGGAGATGCCGCGTATCTCCTTGTCTTTAATACCGAAATAGATGATGCCGGCACCTATGGCTAACACCAGGAGGTAACAGAAAAGGAAGATGATGAGTCCCACCTTGCCGGTTCTCGTCCATATATATACGAGGGTGGAATCGGGGGCGGTGGTTGCCAATATCCAGTATTTGTTGGTGGGGGATATGTTGCTTCCATCGCGTCCCAAACCTATGCCGAAGGGGGCGGTGCGCATGTATTTCAACATGTTCTGTTGGTTGTCGTATCGCACGTTTAGGGAGGCATCGTTGCGGTCGAACGCCGTCTTGGCACGCTGCAATTGGGGGGTCATATCTCCAAAGGGGGTGCAGAGGAGGGCGTAGATGAAGATGGCAAAGAGGGTTCCGGTGGTTAGGAATATCTTGATGCTCTTGCTTAAGACACAGAAGGTTACGACTCCGGCATAGAAGGTGAACGTGGCACTTCGGGTTCCGGAAATGAGCATGCCGTAGAAGGCGCTCATGGAGACGAAGAAGAAGAATATCTTGTACTTCCAACCGCGTATGTAGAAGGCTGCGATGCCGAAGGTGGCGGCGCTGAATGCCATGTTGGAGCCGTAGGTGGCTGCGTCGGAGAAGAAGGAGAAGTATCGTATACCTGTGCGGAGGATGTGGGTGCTGTATCCGCGTCCCATCACCCAAACGAGTTCGTAGTGGTCGAATCCGTGGGTCTTCTGCCAGTAGCCTTTGAAGGCTGCCAGGAAGACAAACGCTCCCCAGATGACCATATATAACTTGACCTTCTTATACTTGTCGAACAGCAGCATGTAGATGATGATGATGTAGACAATGTGGAAACTGAAGGGGCGTATCTCCTTGTACCAGGCAAAGTAGTCTACACCGGATTGTGTGGTGTCGTTAAAGGCTTGAGATACAGAGTATCCGAGCCACGGCAGGTAGGCTACGATGGCTGCCAGAGGGATGCGCTTCCAGTCGGTACGATTCTCGTAATAGTAATTGAAAATGGTGAGCAGCGCGATGACACTCAAGAATGAGTCGGTCACGGAGGAGATGGGCACCGGTATACTGAAGTATCGGTTGATGCCCATGATAAAGAAGTTGTAGGCGAAGAGCAGATAGAAGGCCATCATGTTCCAACGGAAGAAGGCCATGCAGGCTATGAGGAGGGTGGGGATGCACGCAATGGCGTATCCCAACGGATTGGCGTTTGCCACTCCCTTGGCCATGTTGTAGGCGAGCACAATCATCAGCATACAGAGTATGACGGCTCTGTATGGAACGTTGTTTTCGTATGATTTTGCTTCTATCATGTTCTTTAATTCGTTGTCTATTAGTCTTTTTCAGTAAGTCCGAACTGCAACATGCGGTATACCCAGTTTTGGTACGGGGTGTAGGGCGGCAGCTGTCCGGTGAACTCTTCCACTGCTTCGCGAGAGGTGCGCATGAGGTAGATGTAGAACGGTACATCGGGGTTCAAGAACTTTCGTATCTTCTTGAGAGCGATGCGGTCGGAACTCTTCCATCCCTTGTCGGCGCGACATACCAGGATGTTGACGGTGCCGGAGTTGAGAAGGTCGGCCGGGATGTTCACCTCGTGGATGCTCGGGTACTTAACCAACAGTATCTGTGAGGGGTCGTAGTCGGGCACGATATCTTGAATGCCGGTGGCCATCTGGAAGTCTACGCTTGCAGTGTCGAAATCTTTTTCGTATTCCACAAAGCGTACTTTGAATCCGTAACGGGTCCACTCTTCGGCCAGTATGGCTGCCAACTCTTCCTTACCCATGTTGCGACCGGTGCTGATGAGGTTGATGACCTTCGGCTTATCCGGACGTATAAACTCGTTCATGGTGTTAATCAACTGATGGGCTGCCATGCGGGATACCACCTTGCGATAGCGACGGAATCCAAAGACATGGTCGTTGGGATAGCAACCGATAACCTTTTCGCCGGTGAGACGTTCGGTACGCATTCTGTCGCGAAGGGTGTGATCCAGGAGTTCTATCAAGAGGAAGAAGGTGAACACGAAGAGGGCTGCCACCAGAATGGCGGTCAGAACGGTCATTATCACGTTGTGCGGTTCGGCGTGCAACGGGAAAAGAGGTTCGTTCATGACGCGCAGGGAGGAGGTGGAGATGCGTAGGTCTTGTTGGTGCAGTATGGCTGCATTCAAGTTGTTCTGCATCTGTGTATAATAGTCCTGTGTGAATCCGATGGAGCGGTCGAAGTGACCGATGGTGACGCCCACCGGAGAGTAGTTCACGATGTAGCTGTTCAACATCTCGCGCTGGGTGGGCATGGTCTTTTCCTCGGAGTGTGTCTTGATGTTGGTGACCATCTGTTCCAACCATTGCAGCGCAATCTCTTGGTCTTTAATACTGTAGAGTCCGTTCTTGGTGTTTACTACATTCTTTACGATGTCGTGTAACTTATCCTTGGATTCTTGTATTTCGGCTTCTATCTTTTTCTGTGTAGCGGAGGCTTTGGGGTCTACCGTCTTATAGGTGTCGACCATGGAACGTTCGCGGCTCTTCAGAGAGAAGTTGTCCAACTCCTTGAGCAGACTGGCGTTGTTGAGTAACTGAGCGTTTTGATCGTTGAGGTTGTCGGTATAGAACTTCATCAAATCGTCCGTCGTCTTGACATCGACAATCAAGGATTGCAGACGTCCCAGATAGGCAGCATCGAGGATGGCTATCTGTTTGGATTGCTCTCCGTAGTTGATGATACCGTGCTTCACGTTGTAGCGTAACAGGCGTTTTTCCAAATTGTTAAGCTCGTTGTAGGTACTATCCACCTGATGACGGAAGTAGGCGATGACATCCATACTCTCGCCGTAACGCAGTATTTGATATTGTTTGATGAACTCCTCGTTCAGAATCTTCAGCGTGGTGTAGGAGATGCCCGGGTCGTTGGAGTAATAGGTAATCTCCATCATGTCGGATTCGCCCACACGCAGTGCCGTAATCTTGGTAGCCACGGAGGAGATACAGAAGTAGGGGTGGTAGTAGTTGAACAGACCGTAGAGGAAGTTGTCGCGTTGCTCCTTGTAGAAGTCTCTTTTAAGAATAGCGACAGCGTCCGCTTCCGAGTTGTTCTGGCACACCTCGATAATGTCCATCGGAACATCTTTTATAAGACTGCGATAGTGCTCTGCCTGAATGGTTTGTGTATCTTCGTACACGCTACCTTTCTGCAGGCATTGTACGAACAGACGGAACACCGTTTCGCGTACGGTACATTCCGTTTTGACAATCATCAACAGGTTCTGCATGGTGACCGCCGGATTGTTTACGGCAGCACCTTCCACCGAAGTTCCGGTCATGATACCGGTATATATGGTTGCCTTGGCAGAGTATTCGTCTTCGGCATTCTTGGCGAAGTAGTACGCTACCAGACCGGCTATCAGCGGTATGACAAGCATCCATCGGCGAATGCGGTAGAGAAATTTTGATAGAAAGACTAAAAAATCCATAGACCTCCTTATTTATTAGTGGTTGTAATTCGTTTGGCATTGTCCTGTATCCACAGTTTACCCCGGTTTTCGGGGGCTTCGGAATTGTGCTTGAATTTATTGTAGTAAATCCATTCCGTGGGTTGTAGTGAGAGTTTGAGTAGCTCTTCTACATTGAGGGTGACACTTTGTTCCGAATCGTCTTCGGCACGGAACACCAATTTATAATAATCATCGCTGCGCGTGAAGCGTATGGTGGTACATTTGCATACGTATTCGCGGTTGTCGGTGTTGTCTACAAAACGCAGGTATCGTGAGCGATAGTATTGACGCAATTTGGGTAAATCGCGCTCTTTGAACCATATAGGCAACCATTTGTGTAGGTCGAGTTTTGACCAATCGGTGCCATCGCCCAACATGGGGATATCGGATTTAGAGATGATGGGATATCCGGTGATGACCTCCAGAATCAAACAGTCGGTGGCGACGGATTGCAGGAGGTTTTGGTAGTTCTGACGTATGCCGACCTCGTGCAAACGGGAGTTGGCGAGTTCGGTTATGTCGGCTTGGTTGATGAGGAAGCGTTCACGCATCACCATACCTTGACCTTGATAGTCGGCGGCAATCTCGGCGGTGTAGTCCAGGTTTGCCAAGTTGTTCGTGATGCCTACATAGAGGGTTATGATGCGCTCTTTTATCTCATTGAAGGTGTTCTCCGCTTCCTGCATGGCTATCTCGGACTGTGTCTTCTGTCGCTTGACACGTCCCTTGAGGTCGAACAGGTCTTCCAACGGGAGGTTTACACGTCCACCTATTCCCCAATAGCTTTGTGTTCCGCCGGAGTATATCTGATAGGCGGGCATGTAGACGCTGCTGTTGGTTATGTAGTTGTCGTTAACACCATACGTGAAGTTGGCGTTTCCGCTAAAGAAAGACAACCAATAACGGCGTTCCTTCTTGGTGAGTTGATCTTGAAACTCTTTGGTTTTCATGGCTTTCAAAATCTGCGGGTTGTTAAAACGCGCACTAGTGAAAAGGGTGTCGAGCGAGGGGAGTACCAGTTTTGTGTAGTCTATATCCTCGAGGGTTTCATTTGTTACTTGATTCCATCGGATTCTTTCTCCTCCGTTGACTTGCTGAGCGTAAGTCATGAGGGAGATGCTCCAACAGAGTAACCATACTATGTATATCTTTTTATTCATGAGGCATCCTAACGTCTTAGTGTTAAACATCATCTTTTTGCACAAATGCGGTGAGTGTGCGGAATAAGATACTCATATCCAGCCAAAAACCGAATTCTCGTGCATACTTTATATCTAGGTCCATTCGTTCTTCGGAGGACATTTTGTCTGCATCTCCGCGCTTTTCCACTTGCCACAGTCCGGTGAGTCCGCAGGGAGCCAGGAAGCGTTCTATGCAGTGGTCGGTCGTGAGCATTTCGCCTTCGTAGAGGGGCAGTGGTCGATTGCCTACGATGGACATATCGCCCTTGAGTACGTTGAAGAGTTGGGGCAGTTCGTCGATGCTGTATTTGCGGATGAAGTGTCCCACCTTGGTGATTCTTGGGTCTTGCTTGTACTTGCGGTATGGATTTGCGGCTTTTTCTTTTTCTTCTTCCTTGTATTCCTCTTGACTGATAATTCTCTTATCGTCAAAGAGATAGCCTTTGCCCATGAGGGCAAGGATGGCGTCTTCGTCGTAGCTGTCGATGGAGAGTTCCTCCAAGAGTTCGTTCGTACCTTTCTCTTCGGATTTGCCTTCGGTATAGGCATTGTCTTTGGGGAGATGTTTGTCGGCGTTGACGTACATGCTACGGAATTTGTAGAACGGGAAGATGTTGTAATTGGTGCCCACCCGTCGGGATACGTAGATAACCTTCCCGTGATCCTCTATATATATGGCGAGTGCCGTGAGCAGGAATACGGGGGAGAGTACCACAATGAGTATCGTGGCAAAGCAGATATCGAACAATCGCTTCCACAACGGTAGGTGGAAGGATAGTTGTACGTTTATCTTGTTTTGCTTGGCAGAGGCTATGATGTGCAGGTCGGCGTACTTCAACTTCTTCTTGAAGTCTTCGTAGGTTGCGTTGGTGGGGATAGTCTCCGTGATGTGTGCAGCCAAGTAGGTGCGCACTTCTCCCGCAGGCATACTGTCGGTAATCAGTAGCGTGTACAGATTGTGAAAGCGACCGCGTAGGTACTTCACTATTTCGGTATCGCTTGAGGGTACACCTTTCTCCAGTAGTAACACGACTCTTGGTGTGTCGGGAGCGATGGGCAGTTGCTTCACCTCTTCGAGGTTTTGCGTCAGGTAAACCCGTTGTAGCGAGTTATCTTCCAGAAAAGAGAACTTTCTTTCCGGACTGCCTATGTAGATCAGTGTACTCTCTCCTTGGAACATAACTTCTTCATTTTGCTTATACTTACTGTTAGGTTTTTTCGGGGGCATCCTATTGTTGCTCCAACCGATTGCGTATCTGTGCTTTCAGTACGGTGGGGTTGAAGGGTTTGAGTATGTAGCCTTCCGCTCCCAAGTCGTACATCTTGGCTTGTGCTTCCGGATTTGCCAATCCGGTGACCATGAACACCGGGATGCTTTTGAACATCTCGTTGCTCTTAATCCAGGTGAGGAACTGTTCGCCATCCATTACGGGCATCATCATGTCGCACAATATGAGATCCGGTAGGGTGCCTTCCTTCAGCATGTCGATGGCTTCCTGTCCATTCTTGGCGCGAATGCAGTTGTATTCCACACGGAGAAAAATCTCCAACAAACGTGCCATATAGTCGTAATCGTCAATTATCAAAATGGTTTTTTTCATTTATAATAGATTTTGTGTGTCTTTGTTTTTTAATTTAATTGGTACAAAAGTACGATTTTCAATTCATTTAAACAATTGTTTCATCTATTATTTTATCTTTTTTCCTTCTTTTTTTGAAAAATCGACGGATTTTACCCATAAAAAGGGGTGTTTTGGGGGTAAAATGGGGAAAGAGGGGACTTTTCATAGGCTTTTTGTTGGCGGAAAACGGAAAAAGATGTAAGTTTGTGGAAACGATTAATGAACATGGAAAAGAAATATGATAATACGGCGTTGGCGGCGGACTTCAGAAAGTTGTGCTTCAACGAGACGCGTTTTAACAATCTCATGTCACACCGGGTGTGGGATGTGTTGTTGATTGCAAATCCTTACGATGCCTTCATGTTGGAAGATGATGGTCACATAGAGGAAAAACTTTTTACGGAGTATACGGCGCTGAACTTGTCGCGTCCGCCTCGTTTTTCGTTGGCTTCGAACCATGAGGAGGCGGTCAAGGCGTTGGCTTCTCGTACGTTTGACTTGGTGGTGTGTATGCCGGCGGCGGACAATAGTGATGTGTTTGTGATTGCGCGCGAGATTAAGCAGCGTTTTCTGGATGTGCCGATGGTGGTGCTCACGCCGTTTTCGCACGGTATTGCGGAACGTATGGAGCGTGAGGACTTGAGTATCTTCATGTCTGTGTTCTGTTGGTTGGGCAATACGGATTTGATTCTTTCTATCATTAAGTTGATTGAGGATAGACAGAACCTGGAGGACGATGCCAAGGAGGGGGTACAGGTGATTCTTTTGGTGGAGGATAGCATACGTTACTACTCTTCTATTCTACCTATTTTATATAAGTTCGTATTGGAGCAGAGCATCTTGTTTGCTTCGGAGGCGCTGAACACGCATCAGCAGATGTTGCGCAAGCGTGGTCGTCCCAAGATAGTGTTGGCGCGCGACTACGAGGAGGCGTGGGGCTTATATAATAGGTATCGTAATAATATACAAGGTGTGATTTCGGACGGGTGTTTCCCGCGTATGGGGCACAACGATGAGCATGCGGGGGAGGATCTCTTGCGGGCTATTCGTGAGGACAATCCTCATTTGCCGTTGGTGTTGGAGAGCAATCAGTTGTCGAATCGGGAGATTGCGGAGTCTTTGCATGTGCGCTTTATCGATAAGAATTCTCGTCACAAGGAGTTGGATATCTGTGATGTGGTGAAGCGTGATTTCGGGTTTGGTGATTTCATCGTGATCAATCCCAAGACGCGTGAGCCGTTGTTTGCCATCCACAACTTGAAGGAGTTGCAGGAGAATATTTTCACCATTCCGCCCGACTCCTTATTTTATAGTGTGAGTCACAATCATGTGTCTCGTTGGTTGTATTCGCGTGCCATGTTCCCGTTGGCGGACTTCATTCGTAGTTTGTCTTGCGAGAGTGAGGAGGGTTTGGCGGAGCATCGTCAGATTATCTTCGATGCCATCTTGGCGTATCGTAAGATGAAGAACAGTGGTGTGGTGGCGGATTTCAGTCAGGACAACTACGACCGTTACTCCAACTTTGTTCGTATCGGTGTGGGTTCCCTGGGCGGAAAGGGTAGAGGTCTGGCATTCTTGGATCATGTTTTGAAGCGTCATCCGGAGATGAGCGAGGTGGGGGATGTTCGTGTGATGGTGCCTCGTACCGTGGTGGTTTGTACGGATGTCTTCGACCGATTTATGGAGGATAACGGGCTCTTTGAGATTGCTTTGAGTGATGTGTCGGATGAGGATATCGTGCAAAACTTCTTGATGGGTAACTTCCGTGAAGAGGTCCGCAGGAATCTGTCTTGTTACTTGAAGGTGGTTCAAGGACCGGTGGCAATACGCTCTTCCAGTCTTTTGGAGGATGCTCACTATCAACCCTTTGCGGGTATTTATGCCACTTATATGATTCCTTATCGTGAGGACAAGGAGGAGATGTTGCTGTTGCTCCTCAATGCCATCAAGGCGGTGTATGCGTCGGTGTATCGCAAGGATAGCAAGGCGTACATCGAGGCCACGAGCAATGTGATTGATGAGGAGAAGATGGCGGTGGTGCTGCAAGAGGTTGCGGGCACGAGACACGAGAATCTCTTCTATCCGGATGTGTCGGGTGTGTTGCGTTCTCTAAACTTCTATCCTGTGGGATACGAGGAGGTGGAAGAGGGCGTTGTAAACATGGCGTTCGGTCTGGGTAAGTATGTGGTGGATGGCGGTCAGACGCTTCGTTTCTCTCCATCGCATCCGGAGCATGTGCTGCAACTGAGTGAGTTGGACTTGGCGCTGCGCGAAACGCAGACGAGTTTCTATGCCATGGATTTGACTTCGGACTTGGTGTTCTCTTCCGATGAGTCTATGGGTTTGGTGAAGATGACCGTTCGTAAGGCGGATAAGTTGGGACTGCTGGGCAATGTGGCGTCTACTTATAATCCTTACGATCAGCGTATCTACGATGGCGTGCAGGAGGGTGGTCGTAAGTTGATTACCTTTGCCAACTATCTAAAATACAACAAACAACCGCTGGTTGAGATTTTGAAGATGGTGAAGAAGGTGGGGGAGGACGAGATGCGTCGTCCCGTGGAGATTGAGTTTGCTTTCGTTCCGGAGACTTCTATCTTCTATCTCCTCCAGATTCGTCCTATTGTGGACAGCAATCAGGCGTTGCAGGAGGATTTGGAAACGGCGGATGAGTCGACCATGTTGCTGAAGAGTACGCAGGTGTTGGGTCATGGTATCATGGACGATGTCTACGATGTCCTCTACGTAAAGACCGACAACTACTCTCGTCTGGACAACGAGAAGATTGCGATGGAGGTAGAGGAGTTGAATGCCAAGATGCGTGCCGAGAGCAAGGGGTATATCTTGATAGGCCCGGGGCGTTGGGGCAGTAGCGACTCTTCATTGGGAGCTCCCGTGCGCTGGAGTCAGATTGCCAATGTTCGTGTCATGGTGGAACAGGGATTGGAGGGATATTATGTGGAACCCAGTCAGGGTACGCACTTCTTTCAGAATCTAACCTCCTTTGGTGTGGGCTACTTCACGGTAGATGAAAACGGCAAGAGCGGTTTCTTGCGTTCCGAAGCGTTGGAAAAGATGACTCTCGTGGAGGAGACCGAGCACATGAAACATGTTAAAACAAACCAACCGCTCCTTGTCAAAATGGATGGCAAAAAGCGGTTGGGTTATATAGGACTTCCGTAAATTCGGAGGTTTTCGGCTATTGCTTATTCGTCTTTCTCGTTCATCATCTTATTTAAATAAGGACTGATGAAGAGAAGGGCGATGCCGGCAATACCGGCCATTACGACAAATACCAGGAAGAAACTGAACAAGGAGTCAATCTCGAATCCCAGGAAGTGTGTGGGCGTGCCGTCTTCGCCCGGCATCAAACTACTGAGTACACCCACCATCTTATTGGCAGCGGCGGTACTCAGATACCATACGCCCATCATCAAACTGCCCATACGCAGTGGAGAGAGCTTGGTCACCATGGACAATCCGATGGGGGACAGACTCAACTCACCGCATGTGTGGATGAAGTAGAGGGATACCAACCAGAAGATGCTTACCTTTGTGGAGGCATCCACTCCGTGTACTCCTAGTGCAATCACACCGTATCCGGCGCTCAGCAACAGCAGACCGATGGCTTGCTTGGCCGGGCTGGAGGGCTCCATCTTGTGCTTGTCCAACCAGGTCCAAAGAGCGGCAAAAACCGGAGCCAAGGCTACCACAAAAATGGCGTTGAAGGATTGTGTCCACGCTGTTGGCATGGTCCATCCGCCAAACTGACGGTCTACGTTGCGCTCGGTGAAGAGGGTGAGTGATGCACCTGCCTGTTCGTAGGCACTCCAGAAGAAGATGACGAAGAAGGCGATGATGTAAATCACAAGAATGTGGTGTCTTTCTACCTTGGTCAGTGTCTTATCGGTGATGATAAACACGGGCATCCAGAAACAAGCAGAGAGGATGATTCCCCCTATGGCGTCATCGCTTCCGTAGGTGATTCCTATGGCGGAGGCTATGAAACCTATCAAGCAGAGAACGGTGCGAGGGGTTATCTTGCTACCGCTCTGTTGGGGAGTGGCACTCTCGTTTTCAATCTTTGTGCGCACCGGAGGTAGACCCACTTGGCGTCCATCGGGGGTCACCAGGAGTTTGCTCTTGAGGGAAGAGAAGACGATGAGGGAGAGAATCATGGCTATGGATGATGCCAAGAATCCCCAACGATAGTCTATGTCTGCTAGTGCTCCGCAGATGAGCGGTGCAAAGAAGGCTCCTATGTTGATACCCATATAGAAGATGGTGAACGCACTGTCACGTCGTTTGTCACCGGGTTCGTACAGTTCGCTGACCATGGTGCTGATGTTGGGCTTGAAGAATCCGTTGCCGGCAATAATCAGTCCCAAACCAACGAACATGAGCATTGTGCTGAGTTGTGTGTTTTCGGTAAAACTGGCACTCAGAAACATGGTGAACTGTCCGGCGGCCATCAGTATTTGACCGGTGAGGATGGTGCGTCGGTTGCCCCAAAATCTATCGGAGATGATACCGCCGATAAGGGGAGTGAGGTACACCAATCCTGTGTAGCTGCCGTAGATGTTGTTGGCGAGCGCATCGTTCATCATCAGTATCTTGGTCATATACAGGATGAAGATGGCACGCATACCGAAATAGCTGAATCGTTCTGCCATTTCTGTGGAGAAGAGCAGGTAGAGACCTGCGGGGTGTCTGTTTGCCATGCTCCTTATGCTACCTTGTTGAGTTTCTTAATGATACTGAAGATAAACAGGGCTGCCAACAGACAGATGCCGGTGAGGATGCCCCATACCAGGCAGAGGTTCTTGCCCCAGAGGTATCCGGGAATCTGCACCAGGAAGTTGCCGATGGCGGTGGAAACAAACCATCCGCCCATCATCATTCCCTTGTATTTGTCGGGAGCTACCTTGGTGACGAAGGAGATTCCGATGGGGGAGAGGAGCAGTTCGGCAAAGGTGAGTATCAGATAGGTACTTACCAATACGTTGGGCGATACATTGGCCATGTGCATGGGGGTGCCGTCTGCGTTGACTGCCGGGGTGTCGAGTCCTATGGAGGATACGGTCATCACCAGGTAGGCTACGGCAGCTACCAACATACCTAGTCCAATCTTAACCGGTGCCTTGGGCTCTTTTCCTTTCTTGGCAAGTGCTCCGAAGAGGGCAATGCTGATGGGGGTGAGGGCTACTACAAAGCAGGGGTTGAACTGCTGGAAGATGGGGGCGTCGATATTGACGATGTCATCTCCGTGCTGCATGTAGTCGTAACCGAGTGCTCCGGCGGAGATGGCGAGTATAATCAGGTTGATTACCTTGCTGCGGGTGCTGCCTTTCTGTAGCAAACCTACTACTTGGTACACAATCAGAATGCACCATATGAGGTTGATAACATTGAACTCCATACCGGTTACGCCGGTGGCGGTGGTGGCGGTATAGTCGCGTGCAAAGTAGGTGAGGGTCAATCCGTTTTGGTGGAAGGCCATCCAGAAGAAGATGACTACGGCAAATACCAGACACAAGCAGATGATGCGTTCGCGTGTTTCGGCGGGACTCATCTCGTTGCTTGTAACGGCTTCGCTCTTCTCTTCCTTCTTCTTCTCGTTGTTGAGCACCTGGCGGAAGGTGGGTTTGCCGAATTGATAGATGGCGATGCTGAATATCAGGGAGATGCATGCCACGCCAAAGGCAAAGTGATAGGAGTCGGCTTCGCTGTATCCCCACTGTGTCTGAGCCACTTCCATGATTTTGATGGCGGCGGTGGGGGCGAAGAGAGCGCCTATGTTGATGGCCATGTAGAAGAGGGAGAAACCGGCATCTCGCTTGTCGGCATACTTGGCATCTTGATAGAGGTCGCCTACCATCACTTGCAGGTTGCCTTTGAAGAGTCCGGTACCCAGACTTACAAAGAAAAGGGCTACTGCCATGGCAATGACGGCTACCAGATTACTTCCGAGCGGTAGGCTGAGAAGAATATAACCTAAGAACATCACGAATACGCCGGTGACTACCATCTTGCTGTAGCCGAACTTGTCTGCCAAGATTCCTCCTACCAGCGGAAGGAAGTAGACAAACATGAGGAAGGTGGAAAAGATGCTTCCTGCAATGGCTGTATCGTAGTGAAAGTTGGCTTGTAAAAAGAGTACGAATACGGCCAACATGGTGTAATAGCCGAATCGTTCGCCTGTGTTGGCCAAAGCCAGTGCCCACAGGCCTTTGGGCTGTCCTTCGAACATACTATTTTGTTTTTATAGTTACTACTTTGAAATCTATTTCTTAACGTTCGGCTGTTGCAATCCGTATCCCTTTTTCTTGTCTTCGAAAAGCAGAAGGATAGCGATGACAATAGCTACTACGCCGAAGCAGGCAAAGATGGTCATGCTCTCGGTGTAATCGATGGAACCGTCGGCGGCGGTGTTCTTGTTGTTGACGTTGCCAATGAGGATAGGTACCATGGACAAACCGATGTTCTGAATGTAGAAGATAACGGCGTATGCGGTACCCAGTAACTTCATCGGAATAATCTTTGGTACGGAGGGCCACATGGCAGAGGGAACTAAACCGAAGGCGATACCCAGCACAATCATGGCGAGGATAGGAACCATCCAACTGTTCATGGGCAGTGCAAAGGAAACATGTACCAAGGTGAGCAGGATGGAACCGATGAGCATCAGGGTGGCACCCTTGCCGTAACGGTCGTAGACGTTGCCGAAGAATGGGGTTAGGAAGATGGTGCCAAAGGGCAACAGGGCGGGAATAAGACCTGCCATATCTTCGTTTATACCATATTTAAATACCATGATTTTGGTGGCAAATTTCAAGAAGGGGAATACGCCGGAATAGAACATCAAGCAAAGGAGGGTGATGCACCAGAATCCCTTGTTGGTGAAGAGCACGCCCAGGTCGCTCATCTTGAATCCCTCTTCGGATTCGCTTTCCGTCATAGCGGCTGCAGTGTCTTCTTTCTTATCCATTACGCAGTAAACCAAGAAGCTAACGGCTCCGATAAGCAATAGCGCAGCTCCCAATCCCACAGAAGCAGATGCTGCTCCACAGGCCTTTGCAAAGGGGAGAGAGGCGGCTAAAGCCACAGCGGTACCGATACGTGCCAGAGCTACTTGAAGTCCCATGGCGAGTGCCAACTCGTGACCTGTAAACCACTTAACAATCACCTTGGAAACCGTGATTCCTGCAATCTCGCTACCCACACCAAAGGTGGCAAAGCCGAGACAGGCGATGATTACTTGGGTACCGTAGGTGCCTATACCAAAGGGAAGGGTAACGGTTCCTTCGAGTCCACTGCCAACAGCATACCACTTAATGAGGGCACCTGCAAACATCAGTACGGTAGACATGATGCCGGCAAAACGTATGCCGAATTTGTCTAGGATGATTCCACCGAAGAAAAGAAGCAACAAAAATACGTTGAAGAATCCGTAGCTTCCGGAGAAAAATCCATATTCAGAGCTGCTCCAGCCCAATCCACCTTCGGTGACAGGGGCAGTGAGAAGCGGTTCGAGGGGTGACATGACGTCTGTAAAGAAATAGGCGAACATCATAGTCACGGAAACGATAGCCAGAGCTGTCCAACGGGCAGCGGCACTATCGGATAATTTGGTGCGAAGTGCTTCGTTCATAATTTTATAATTGTCATTTTTGAATTTATTTGGTGCAAATTTACCCATTTTTCTTGAAAAACGAGCTATAAATGGATGTTTTTTTGTCTTTATGCTAGTTGACATACGCTTTTCTCTTCCATTTTTATCCTTATTGACAATTTTCTCTATCTCGGTTAAGGAAAAAGCGGAATTTTTGTAAATTGCGTGTCGGTTCGTTGGTACTCTGAAAAAGTTGTCGTAATTTTGCAGCGTTTATTGAAGAAAGAAGAATGCAACAGAGATATTTTATCTATTTATCTTATGATGGTACTGCGTATCATGGGTGGCAGGTACAGCCGAACGGTATCAGTGTGCAGGAGGTGATTCAGCGTGCGCTGTCTACCTTGCTGCGTGAGGAGACGCCTATTGTTGGGGCGGGGAGAACGGATGCGGGGGTGCATGCTCGACTCATGGTGGCGCATTTTGATTCGGAGCGGGTTACGGATGTGGCTTGGTTGGCGGATAAGATGAATCGTCTTTTGCCGCGCGATGTGGCGATTGAGCGTATTGTGCCGGTGAATGCTGAGGCACATGCTCGGTTTGACGCTATCGCGCGTACCTATTATTATTATGTGCACACGGGTAAAAAGATTTTCGGTGAGCGCTATTATTCGTATGGATTGTATCGTAAACCGGACTTTGAGAAGATGAATGAGGCGGCTAAGATTCTTTTGGAGACTTCCGATTTTACCAGTTTCAGTAAGTTGCATACCGATGTGGCAACGAATATTTGTGATGTTCGTTGTGCTCGTTGGGTGCCGTTGGCGGAACCGGATGCGTGGAGGTTTGAGATTACGGCCAATCGATTTCTTCGCAATATGGTGCGCTCGGTGGTGGGAACACTGCTTGATGTGGGCTACGGGAAGTTGGATTTGCGGGCGTTTCGTGAGGTGATTGAGAAGAAGAATCGCTGCTCTGCCGGTGAGTCTGTTCCCGGTAATGCGTTGTTTTTAGTGGATATACAGTATCCGGAAAAGGTTTTTATGATATAAAAGAGAAGTACGACAATGTGGTTGATGTATGCTTTTTGCTCGGCGGTGTTGCTGGGCTTTTATGATGTGTTTAAGAAACAGTCGTTGAATGGCAATGCGGTGATTCCGGTATTGTTCTTGAATACGCTGTTTTCGAGTTTGATATTTCTTCCCTTTATCCTGCTGTCAGCCGGTGGGGTGGTGGAGAGTGATAGCTTGTTTTTTGTCCCGACGGTGGGATGGGAGGTTCAGAAATATGTATTGCTCAAGTCTTGTATTGTGCTTTCGTCTTGGGTGTTGGCGTATTTTGGTATGAAGCATCTGCCGTTGACTATTGTGGGACCGATTAATGCTACTCGTCCGCTTATGGCGCTGATTGGCGCGTTGGTGTTTTTCTCCGAACGTCTGAATGTGTATCAGTGGATAGGTGTGATTCTTGCCATTATCTCATTCTTCTTGTTGAGTAAGAGTGGTAAGAAGGAGGGCATTGATTTTAAACACGATAAGTGGATATACTTTGTGGTTGCTGCCAATGTTCTGGGGGCTATGAGTGGTTTGTACGATAAGTTCTTGATGGCATCGCCGGAGAATGGTGGCGTGGGACTGGATCGTATGGCTGTGCAGAGCTACTACAATATCTATCAGTTCTTTATGATGGGATGTATGCTATTGCTTCTTTGGTATCCCAAGCGTAAGACCACAACGGCGTTTCAATGGCGATGGAGCATTCTTTGTATTTCCGTGTTCTTGTCGGTGGCCGACTTTGTGTATTTCTATGCACTGAGCTTGGACGGTGCCATGATATCCATTGTGAGTATGGTTCGCCGGAGTAGTGTTATCGTTTCTTTCTTGTTCGGAGCTATGATTTTCCGTGAGAAGAACTTGAAGAGCAAGGCGGTAGACCTGCTCTTGGTGCTCATCAGTATGCTGTTCTTGTACTTGGGCTCAAAGTGAGAAACGTTTGCCGTTCCAATGGAGCGTTTGTGATTTAATGAGGGGCGTTACGCGCTCCTCATCTTTTTTCTCCATCACCTGAACGTGTAATTGAAAGGTGATATCGGTGGTTTGCGGGGACAATATAATCTCTGCGGTGTGTACATCCACCTTGTGGCGTAGTTCCGCAAACTCTTCATTCGTCAGTGTATCGGTTGTTGTCCAATAATTGTCGTATGTGGGTGCTGTTAGAAAATCTTTGTCTTCCAACGCCTTCCAGGAAGTGTCATAGAAGTGAATGTTTGTGTCCGGCATGGGAGATGTAAAGGTGTGTGCTACGCAGATAATCGTATCGCCCCCCTCTGTAAGAAGCATCTTGGCGCTCATCTCACTACTCTTGGTGAGTGCGATGCGGAAGTAGTCATCGGTCAAATCCGTCATCTCGGTCTTTCCACCAAAGATGTTTGTAACGCGTGCACGCATGTTACTTTCTCTGTAATCGACAAAGTCCAATCGGTCGTTTTCCGTTAGTAGCGGCAGTTGCTCGGTGGGCATCTCCTTAAAGAAATCCTTAATTGTGCGAGCCGTAGCATTCATCTGTGTACCGACTGTAAAAACGGTCAGCGCCACGATAGTATATATAGAAGGTATATGTGTCATAAATCTTTGAACTTAGTAATGTGTGTGCAAAGTTAGACAAAAAAGTGCAAGCAGCCGTTTCTTTTTCGGTAAAAAGCGGTGGAAGGGGGATAAAAAAGCAGCGGATGTTCTCTTTTCGCAAGAAAACATCCGCTTTATGTCTTTTGGAGACATGTGCGTTCGGAGAAAGTTCGCTTATTTGCGAGCCTTACCGTAACGGCTCATGAACTTATCT
>CAYSOK010000009.1:0-10831 GCA_964432645.1 uncultured Bacteroidaceae bacterium
GATGACGACGACGATGAACACGAGCATCATCACCACGAACACGGTGAGGAGTGCACCTGCGGATGCCATCATCACCACCATCATCACGATGGAGAGGGCGAGGCGGAAGAGTACGGCATTCAGACCTTTGTGTACTATCGTCGCAAACCTTTCAACATCAACAAGTTTGATTTGTTTGTTTCGGTAGACTGGCCGAAGAGCGTGATTCGTGCCAAGGGGCTCTGCTACTTCAGCAACAACACCGACATGTCCATGCTCTTTGAGCAAGCAGGTGTCCAGAAGAAGCTTACCGAGACCGGACTGTGGTATGCCACCGCAAGCGAGGAGGAGTTGGCAGAGATTATGCGCCGCGAACCGGGATTGAAGAAAGACTGGGACGAGAAATACGGCGACCGCATGATAAAACTCGTATTCATAGGACAAAAAATGGATAAGAAAGCCATCATCGAAGCCCTCGACACCTGTCTGGATGAATTGTAAAAACACGACACAATATTATTAGGTATACATTATTATATATGGAGGAAAATATTCAAGAGATTACAGAACTTAGCAACATGTCCGTAACCAGCATTCAGCAGTTTATTGAGAAAGCGGTAGACGGAGGTTTTAATTTGGGACGCAACATATTGGTTGCCCTCGTGGTTTATTTTGTGGGACAATGGATAGTAAACAAGATTATCCGCATCTGTTCCAAGTTGCTGCGCGCCAAGAACGTGGAGCCCTCTCTGCGAGGATTCCTGGAGAACCTCATCTGCATCAGTCTGCGAGCACTGCTCATCATCGTCATCATCGGGCTGTTGGGAATAGAGACCAGTTCATTTATCGCCCTCTTCGCCTCCGCCGGTGTTGCCGTAGGTATGGCACTGAGCGGCACCTTGCAGAACTTTGCTGGAGGTGTTATGATACTACTGTTCCGTCCCTTCAAGGTGGGTGACTTCATTGAGGCTCAGGGATACGCCGGTACAGTAAAAGAAATTAAGATTTTCAGCACGATTATCAACACGGTAGACAACCAAACCATCATCATCCCGAACACCCAGTTGTCCAATGCGATGATGAAGAACTATTCGCAGGAGAGCACACGCCGCGTAGACATCACGGTATCTGTAGCTTACGGCAGTTCCTACGAAGAAACCGAGAAAGAACTGCGCGAGATATGTGCCAAAGACAGCCGCATACTGAAAGACCCCGATGTATTCGTGGGACTTCTCAACATGGCAGACAGCAGCATCGACCTCACTCTGCGTGCATGGGTAAAATCGGAAGACTACTGGGGCGTCTTCTTTGACTTGAACAAAACCATCTACACCACCTTCACGGAGAAGGGCATCAACATACCGTTCCCGCAGATGGATGTACACTTGGTGAAAGAATAAACTGAGATTATGAAAGTAGCGATTGTAAAATATAATGCCGGCAACATCTACTCCGTGGTGCACGCACTGAAGCGCCTGGGTGTAGAACCGGTACTCACCGACGATGCCGAAACACTGCAAACCGCCGACCGTGTGCTCTTTCCGGGACAAGGTGAAGCGGGAAACACCATGCGGTATCTCAAGGAACACCGCTTGGACGAGGTGATAAAATCACTCAAACAACCGGTGTTGGGTATTTGTATCGGTCAACAGCTCATGTGTAAACACAGTGAGGAGAGCGATACCGATTGCCTTGGCATCTTCGATGCCGAAGTGAAGCGCTTCATCCCTACGGAGAAGAACGAGAAGGTGCCACACATGGGATGGAACGACCTGCACGGAGTTAAAAGCGAATTGTTTAAGGGAATAAACGACGGCGATTTTGTGTACTTTGTACACAGTTTCTACGTTCCCTGCAACGACCACACAATCGCAACCTGCGACTACACTCTCCCCTTCAGTGCGGCACTGCACAAAGACAACTTCTACGCCGCACAGTTCCACCCCGAAAAGAGCGGAGCCGTGGGAGAGAGCATACTTCAAAACTTTCTAAACATAGAGCTATGATAGAGATTATTCCGGCAATAGACATCATCGATGGCAAGTGCGTACGACTCACCAAAGGCGACTACGACACCAAGAAGGTGTACGAAAAAGACCCGGTGGATATGGCACGCGAGGTGGAAGACCACGGATTCACCCGTCTACACGTAGTGGATCTGGATGGTGCGAAGAGTAAACACGTGGTAAATGAGAAGGTATTGCACGCCATCACCACCTCCACCAAACTCCGGGTGGACTTTGGCGGAGGCATCAAGACCGAGGAAGATATCACCAAAGTACTGGACAACGGTGCCGCCATGCTCACCATAGGTAGTGTAGCAGTGACCCATCCGGAACTCTTCATGCAATGGCTGGAGAAGTTTGGCAGCGACGCCCTCATTCTGGGAGCCGACGTAAACCGAGGCATGATTAGCATCAACGGATGGAAAGAGGATAGTCAAGAAGCACTCCTCCCCTTCCTGGAGCGCTACATGCAAGCCGGAGTACAACGCGTGTTGTGCACCGAAATCAGCAAGGACGGCATGCTGCAAGGTCCCTCTACCGAACTCTATAAAAGCATCATGGAGCGATTCCCTACATGCCAACTCATCGCCAGCGGTGGCGTTAGCTGCATGGAGGATATTAAGGAACTCTACAAAGCCAAGATACCGGCCGTTGTCATGGGTAAGTCCCTCTACGAAGGACGCATCACCCTGAAAGAACTCGCCGAATGGAACGAAACGTATAACAAATAGGACGATGGGATTAGCAAAACGAATCATACCCTGCCTGGACATCAAGAACGGACAAACGGTGAAAGGCACCAACTTCGTAAATCTACGGAGCGCCGGTGACCCGGTGGAACTAGGCAAAGCATACAGCGACGGAGGTGCCGATGAGTTGGTATACCTAGACATAACCGCCAGTCACGAAGGGCGCAAGACTTTCACCGACCTGGTATCACGCGTGGCTGCCACCATCTCCATCCCCTTTACGGTAGGAGGCGGCGTCAACGAGATGAGCGACGTAGACCGACTGCTCTGCGCCGGCGCCGATAAAGTGAGCCTCAACTCCGCGGCACTGCGCCATCCGGAATTAGTGGACGAAATAGCCCACCACTTCGGTTCACAAGTTTGCGTGGTAGCAATAGACGCAAAGTTTGAAGACGGCGTCTGGACCTGCTACGTCAACGGAGGACGCGTCCCCACCGACCGCAATCTCTTTGACTGGGCACACGAGGTATGCCAACGAGGAGCCGGTGAGATACTCTTCACCAGCATGAACCACGATGGCGTAAAGAACGGTTTTGCCAACGACGCCCTACGTCAACTCTCCGAAAACCTCTCCATCCCGGTAATAGCCAGCGGTGGAGCAGGCAACATGCAACACTTCCGCGACACCTTCATCGAAGGAAAAAGCGATGCCGCCCTCGCCGCCAGCGTCTTCCACTTTGGTGAGATAGCCATACCGGAACTCAAACAATATCTCCGGAACGAAGGCATCGATGTGAGACTCTAACAAAAACGAATTAAAAAAGAACAAAGATATGACAATCGATTTCGCAAAAATGGACGGATTGGTCCCGGCTATCATTCAAGACAATGATACCATGAAGGTTCTTATGCTAGGTTTTATGAACGAAGAAGCCTACAAGAAGACCGTAGAGACAGGCAAAGTAACCTTCTTTAGTCGCACACGCAACTGCTTGTGGACAAAGGGAGAAACGAGTGGTAACTTCCTGAACGTAGTAAGCATAGCCAATGATTGTGACAACGACACACTCCTCATAAAGGTAAACCCCGTAGGTCCCGTATGTCACACCGGAGCAGACACTTGCTGGAACGAGAAGAACGAGAAAAATCCACTCTTGTTCTTGAGCGAACTGCAAGACTTCATCGAGAAGCGTCACGAAGAGATGCCCGAAGGCTCCTACACCACCAGCCTCTTCAAAGACGGACTGAACCGCATGGCACAGAAGGTAGGCGAAGAAGCACTGGAACTCGTCATCGAAGCCTGCAACGGCACCAATGACCGACTGATATACGAAGGCAGCGACATGTTCTACCACCTCATCGTACTACTCACCAGCAAAGGACTCCGCATAGAAGACCTGGCAGAAGAGTTGATGCAGCGTCATAAACCCGGATGGAAAAAACACTAAAGCTATGCTCGTAAGTTACCATAATGTAGAAGTCAGTCAGGCAGACTACACCATACTGCAGGACGTTTCCTTCCAAATCAACGAAGGAGAGTTCGTATATATTATAGGTAAGGTGGGAACCGGCAAGACATCGCTTCTCAAGACCATCTACGGAGAAATCCCCGTAAAGAAAGGAGAAGCCAATGTCCTGGGGTTCGATTTGCGCACCCTGAAGCAACAACACATACCCGCTCTGCGCAAGAAACTGGGCATGGTCTTTCAGGACTTCCAACTCCTCAACGACCGCACGGTGCAAGACAACCTCGACTTTGTGCTGCGTGCCACCGCTTGGAAGAAAAAGGAAGAACGCAAGAAACGCATAGAAGAAGTGCTCGACCTGGTAGGCATGAGCGACATGAGCAACAAATACCCCTTCGAGCTCTCCGGCGGCGAACAGCAACGTATTTGCATCGCCCGTTCACTCCTCAACAAGCCCCAACTCCTCCTGGCCGATGAACCCACCGGACACTTGGACGAGGAAACCAGCAATAAGATCATGGAGATACTGCGCAACATCAGTCAACAAGGCACCGCCGTCATCATGAGTACCCACGCCCGCAGAATACTGCGCGAGTACCCCGGACGCATCTTCCTGTTCGGCAATAAGCACATCACCATAGATGCACAAAAAGAGGAATATACGCAAAACATGCAACAAGCGGAAGAGGACATGATTCGACTCGAAACCAAAGAAGAACTCGAACGCAAAGTGCATGAGTGAGAAAAAACAACTGTAGAATACATTAAAACTAGATAAAGATGAAAGTGATGAAATTTGGAGGAACCTCAGTAGGTACTCCTCAACGCATGAAAGAAGTGAGTCAGCTAATCACACGCAACGGCGAGCAGAATTTCGTAGTTCTGTCGGCCATGTCCGGCACTACCAATTCACTGGTCGAGATCTCCAACTACCTTTACAAGAAGAACGCAGAGGGTGCGTGCGACGTAATCAACAAGATGGAGCGTACATACATGGAGCATGTACAAAACCTCTACAGCACCGACGAGTACAAGGAGAAAGCCACCGAATTCTTGAAGGAGGAATTCCGTTTCTTGCGCAGTTTCACCAAGGATATCTTCACCTCTTGTGAGGAGCGCATTGTGGTAGCTCAGGGCGAAATCATGAGCACCAACATGGTGAACTTCTACCTCCGGGAAACAGGTATCAACTCCGTTCTGCTCTCCGCATTGGACTTCATGAAGACCGATAAGAACAACGAACCGGACAGCGCTTTCATCCGCACCCATCTGACGGAGATTATGAAAGAGACTCCGGAAGCTCAAATCTATCTGACCCAAGGCTTTATCTGCCGCAACGCATACAACGAGATTGACAACCTGCAGCGCGGAGGTTCCGACTACACCGCCTCTCTCATCGGTGCCGCAATTCTGGCAGACGAAATCCAGATATGGACCGATATCGATGGTATGCACAACAACGATCCACGCTTTGTAGACCACACCGAAGCAGTACGCGAGCTGAACTTCGACGAAGCAGCCGAACTGGCATACTTCGGAGCCAAAATTCTGCACCCCACCTGCGTACAGCCGGCTAAGTTTGCCAACGTACCGGTTCGCCTGCTGAACACCATGGACCCCAGCGCCCCCGGCACCCTCATCGGCAACGTATCCGAGAAGAACAAGATTAAAGCCGTAGCCGCCAAGGACAACATCGTAGCCATCAAGGTAAAGAGCAGCCGCATGCTGTTGGCACACGGATTCCTGCGCAAGGTATTCGAAATCTTCGAGCAGTTCAAGACCAGCATCGATATGGTTACCACCAGTGAGGTAGGCGTGTCTGTCACCATCGACAACACCACCCATCTCTCCGCCATCGTTGACGAGTTGAAGCATTACGGAACCGTAACCGTAGACGAAGGCATGTGCATCATCTGCGTCGTAGGTGACCTCACCTGGGACAACATCGGATTCGAAACCATCGCAACCGAGGCAATGAAGAACATACCGGTTCGCATGATTTCCTACGGAGGTAGCAACTACAACATCTCCTTTCTGGTACGCCAGTGCGACAAACAGCGCACACTGCAGGCTCTGAGCGATACCTTGTTCAACAACAAGAAATAAAAAGACACACAAGACTAAGGTATATTTTATGGTAAAAGGAACATTTCCGGTAGAAAAGTTTCAAAACATAGAGACTCCTTTCTACTATTATGATACGGCACTCCTGCAACAAACGCTGGAGACGATCAACGAAGAGACGGGAAAGTACGAGAACTTCCACGTGCATTACGCCATCAAGGCAAATGCTAACGCAAAGGTTCTTAAGGTGATACAACAGTCCGGTATCGGTTGCGACTGTGTGAGCGGAGGCGAAATCCAGGCATGCCTGGATGCCGGCTTCGATGCCAACAAGATTGTTTACGCCGGTGTAGGTAAGAGCGATTGGGAGATACTCCTGGGACTCCGTGCCGGCATCTTCTGCTTCAACGTGGAGAGCATCCCGGAATTGGAGGTCATCAACGAATTGGCAAAGCAAGAGGGCAAAGTAGCCCGTGTAGCGTTCCGCATCAACCCGAACGTAGGAGCACACACCCACGCCAACATCACCACCGGTTTGGCAGAGAACAAGTTCGGCATCGCCATGGAGGATATGGAGACCGTTATCCGTATGGCACAGAAAATGGAGAACGTCACCTTCATCGGTCTGCACTTCCACATCGGTAGTCAGATTTTAGAGATGGACGACTTCAAAGCACTCTGCAACCGCGTCAACGAACTCCAAGACCAACTGGAGGCAGCCGGTATCACGGTAGAGAATATCAACGTAGGCGGCGGTCTGGGTATCGACTATCAAGACCCGAACGGCAACCCCGTACCCAACTTTGCCCTCTACTTCAAGACCTATCACGAAGGACTTAAACTGCGCAAAGGTCAGCACGTCCACTTTGAATTGGGTCGCGCCGTAGTAGCACAGTGCGGTTCCCTGATTAGCCGCGTACTCTACGTGAAGCAAGCCAAAGTAAAACAATTCGTCATTGTCGACGCCGGCATGAGCGATTTGATTCGCCCCGCCCTCTACGATGCCTATCACCGCGTAGAAAACCTCACGAGCAATCAGCCCGAGGAGACCTACGATGTAGTAGGTCCCATCTGCGAATCCAGCGATGTCTTCGTCAAAGGATACAGCATGGAGAAAACCCAACGAGGCGACCTCATCGCCTTCCGTTCCGCCGGAGCGTACGGAGAGATTATGGCTTGCCAATACAACTGTCGCAAATTGCCTGTGGGATACACCGCAGAGGATTTAAAATAAAACAAGGAGAACGATGATAGAAATAACAGACTTGTGGGAGGGAATTGTCAACAACGAATGGATTATCCCGGTAGGGATTGCCGTATTAGCCCTAATAACGGGTCTATGCTCCATGCTGTGTTCACACCGCTATGGAGTCCCCGGTAGACGCGCCAAAAGAGTGTTGCCGAATTCGTCCCACGAGCCTGTATCTGTCGTCATTACAGCGCACAACAAAAGTACGGAACTGGAACGCAATCTTCCACATATACTTTCACAGGAATACCCTGATTACGAAGTTATTGTTGTAGACGAAGCCTCCACAGACGAAACCATAGAAGTGCTCACACGTCTGGAAAAGCGATTCGACAACCTCACCCACACGTTTGTACCCAAGACCTCCTATTTTATCAATCGCAAACAACCCGCCATCACACTAGGCGTCAAAGCCGCCCACCACGAATGGGTGGTATTCACCGAAGCCGATTGTCACCCCGACTCCAACAAATGGTTGGAAACCCTGACACGCCACTTCAGTGACAGCGTATCACTGGTTATAGGATATGCCAACTACGAGCACAGCAACCTATACAATCGCTTCATCCATCTCTTCTACGCCATGTTCGCCATGCCCCACGCCGAAAAGCACGTAGCACAACGAGCTACGCTCGCCAATCTGGCAGTACGCAGGAGTCACTTTCTGCACACCACCAACCTCTTCGGCAGTCGCAATCTGCTGAGCGGCGAAGGAGACATCATCGTCAACAAACTCTCCAACGGCAAGAACACCGCCGTAGCCTATCACCCCGACACCCTGGTGCACCGCGACAACTACGACCGTAAAGAAGAACTGTTTTACATGGAAACACGCCGACATCTGCGCAAGCACCACTACCCACGACTCCGTTACAACCTACATCAAACATTCCAATGGTTGGAACGCATCACTCTGTGGGCACTCATTCTAGTCACCGCACTCATCCCCGATATCCCCGGCATACCCGAAGACTATCGTCTGATTGTCAGTGGCAGTCTACTGGCATGGCACCTCATAGTGCAAAGCTACAAGATGTACTGTTTTCATCTCACAAGTTCCCTCTTCAAAGAACCCGGCTACTATCTCTCGCTCGACCTCTTTGAAGCCCTGGAACCCCTCCGCAAAGGAATCCTCATGATACGCCACAAGATGAACCGTAAGCTCTTCAAGCGCTACCGCCTGCTCACGGTTACTCCTCTTGAGTCATCGCGTCCTTAAAGCGGATGATTCTCTCCTTCCAATTGTACTTATAATACAAGTGGTCCACCCACGCAAGGAGCACCACCACCACGTTGAACGCCAAGATGCGCACCAACCACACCATAACTCCGGAGTGCACAAACTCCAAGAGCCACCCCCATATATCCTTATATATTTCTATTTCCTGCATAGTTCATAAAAATTCTACGCAAACTTACACATAAATCCGCTTTTTTCCAAAAGAAAAAGCAATTAATCAACAAAAAGCACTAACTTTGTGGCAATTTTACACACAAAAGATACAGCTAAAACAGATGAAGAAAAAATGTATGACACTGCTGATGGCCCTTTTCTGTTTGGGAAGTGCCATGGCTGAGGGGGAGTTTAGTAAATACTTCCTCGACAAGACCATGCGATTCGACTATTTCCACGCCGGAACCGCAACCGAGGAACACTTCTACTTCGACAAAATTAAAGAGGAACCTTTCTTTGCCGGCAGTAAGGTGTCTCTGATAGACAACTCCGGATACGGCAACTTGCAGTATCGACTGATAGACAAGGAGTCCGGAAAACTCATCTACCAACGCAACTACTGCACCCTGTGGAGCGAGTGGAGCACCACTCCGGAAGCCAAGACCATGACCAAGGCAATGCCGGAGGGAATCACATTCCCATATCCCAAGAACGCATGTACGCTGGAGATTTACTCTCGCGATGCCAACAACGTACTACAAAAAAGATTCACTCAAGATATAGACCCCGGCAGCTACTTCGTACAGAAGTTTACCGCCAAATACGAAACCTTCGATGTAGCATACACCGGTGAGAGCAGCCATCGTATGGACATCGTGCTCATTCCGGAAGGATATTCCGAGGCGGATAAGTCTAAATTTGAAGATGCATGCAAACGCTTTGCCAACGCTCTGTTTGCGTTCACTCCGTTCAAGGAGAACAAATATCGCATCAACATACGTGCGGTATGGGCTCCCTCTGCCGAGAGTGGTGTCACCATTCCGGGCGAGCATATCTGGAAGCAGACGGCGTGCAAGGCACAGTTCTACACCTTTGATAGCGAACGTTATCAGATGATTACGGACGAACACAATTTGATGGATATCGCAGCACACGCTCCGTACGACTACATCTATGTCTTGAGCAACACCCAGAAGTATGGTGGCGGTGCCATCTATAATTTCTACGGCATCAGTGCAGCCCACCATCCCACCTCTACGGACAAAGTGTTTGTTCACGAGTTCGGCCACTTGATGTTGGGTTTGGGCGATGAGTATGTCGGCGGTAGCGACACGGAGATGTACCATAGCAACATAGAACCGTGGGAAGCCAACCTCACGACCCTCAACGACTTTGAGACGAACAAACCTTATTGGGCAAGTTTGGTAAAGAAGGATAAGAGTACTCTCCCGACCGTAAACCCGGAGAAGAGCAAGAACATGGCAGAGTGGAAAGGTAACACACACACTTGGAAGGTAGGAGCCTACGAAGGGGGTGGTTATCTGGAGAAGGGTGTTTACCGCCCCATGCCAAACTGCATGATGAACTGGTTACACACCATCGACGAGTTCTGTCCGGTATGTATCAAAGCGATTCAAGACTACATGGATTTTCTATGTAAGTAATCATAAAAAAGCCGCATACGAAAAGGTATGCGGCTTTTTATTTTAAAAGGCTATCTGTGTTTGCAACTGTATGCTGCTCGTATTGCCCTTCTGCCAAGAAGGATTCCCCCACACATACTGTGCCTGGAGTCTACACTTCTTGTAGTACCAATATTGAACACCCGCTACCAGATTGGTTTGGTCGCGATCTAATTTCTTATTGTAATTGAAGTAATCGTAGGAAGCAATCACATCCAACTTATCCACCACCGGAATGGACGTCGTCACGTAGCCGCCATAGGATTTGTTGTTACCATCCTTACCCCACATATACTCACCACGTACCGTTGCGCTACGATGTTTCCAATAGTCGTTGGCACCCGCTTTCCATTCGGCACCAACAGTCAAACGATCACGACGATACGTATCCCCTACCGCTATGTTCGGACAGTGAGACGACACAGCAATCGCCGTACCGTAACCCTTCTGTCCCGTTGCCACTATGCGCAGTCCTTGTACGGGACGATAATCGAGCGCCAGGATGACATCTTTCTTATTGTT
>CAYSOK010000009.1:10931-23757 GCA_964432645.1 uncultured Bacteroidaceae bacterium
GTTGTAAAAGAGATGATCTTTAAAGAGTTGACCATAGATATCGATACCCAAATCACGTCCGTACTGTACCCCATACAACTCATCGGAACCACATCCGGAAAGATAGGTAGCACCCTGAGAGTAGCATCCTATCAGCTCCACTACCGTAGGCGACATCGGATTCTCCATGGTAAGACGATTCTTGAACTGACCGAAACGCACGTTCAGCGCTTTATCGTTCGTGATGCGATAATCGGTATAAAACTCCTGCACCACACTACTAAAGTCATACATAAAGAGGAAACTCCAACGATCCGTAATACGAGCCTTCGCCCACAAAAGCGTACGCTTCACATCGAAACTATTCACATCCGCACCCTGACTGTGCGTATAGGTGTACCCCGCCTGCGCATAACCGTTTAACTGAATGCGAGAAGCCAACTCCTTCACCACATCCACCTCCTTGTTCGCCTCCTGCGCCCTACAAGGAGCAGCCAACAGTCCCAAAGACAAAAGAGTCCCCGCAAGCACATTCCATTTCATTTTCATCATAAAACCTAAATTTATTGTTTTGTTAATAGAATCATTCACGCCGCAAATATACGTAAACTTTTAGATTTTTCAACACAAAAACGCAACAAAAACAAAGCACCTCACGAGTTTTCGTTTAAAAACTTGAAATACAACCGTTTTATTTGGCTACCTCATCAACTTTTCATACCTTTGTCAGCCAAACAAAAAAAGAAGTTATGAACAAACGCGCCTACATACAAGCCAACAAAGAATGGCTACAACAAAAAGCCCGGGAAGAAGGCATACACCCCCTCCTCTGCGGCATCTACTACAAAGTACTCGGAACCGGGAAAGCCGACGGCAAGCACCCCGCCCCCCGCAGCATCGTCACCGTACACTACACCGGTAAAACCATCGACGGCAAAGTCTTTGACAGCAGCCTCGGCGGCGCTCCCCTCGCCATCCGCCTCTACGAGCTCATAGAAGGATGGATTATCGCCCTTCAACAGATGTGCATCGGCGACAAATGGGAACTCTACATACCCGCCGAAAAAGGATACGGCAACCAATCCCAACCCGGCATACCCGGCGGTTCCGTCCTCATTTTTGAAGTAGAACTACTCGGCATCGCATAAGGCTCAAAGTCACAAACCGTAACAAAAGCGAGTAAAAAAAGAGGGTAAAAGTCACTATTTTCGCTGTTTTCACGCTTTTTTTGCATAAAACAACACTCCAAATAGCGTATAAAACAAAAATAGTTGGTATTTTTGCACCTTGTATAATATAGACAGAAAACTGATAATGATAAATAGAAAGCAAATAGGCACCGCAATCCTATTCCTGGCCATGACCGGAACAATGACATCGTGCCTCTCCAGCGATGACGACAGCACCGGAACCGACACCTGCTCCATCACCGCATTTACTCTCGGAAACATGAAGCGTACCATCTACGTAGCACAAGATGACGGCACAGAAAAAGACTCCGTTATCACCATCGGTGCATCTTCTTACACCATGACGATAGATGACGACAACTATACCATCCAGAATGCCGACTCCCTGCCGTATGGCTCAAAGGTGAGCGCCGTCTTGGTGACCATCACCTACGATGGCTATTTGGCAGGATACCGAGAGGCAAACAACGAGGATGCCACCTGGAATGCCTACTCCTCTACCGACTCTATAGACTTCACCAAGCCACAAGAGTTTTGGGTGTACTCCACCGATGGAACCAACGTAGCCAAATACACCGTTACGCTGAACGTACACCAACAGCGTTCCGAACTGTTTACCTGGAACGCTCTTTCCCCCAATGTCGATTTGACCGGACTCAGCAACACCCGTTTGGCAGCTAAGGACGGCACCCTCTACATATGGGGCGAACAGGACGGCACCACCCGCCTGTACACCACCGAGGACGGTTCCAACTACTCCGGAAAAGGCGTTATCAGCGAGAATGACCTACAGTTCAACACCTTGCAACAGAAGGACGGCATCTTCTACGTGAACAATAGCGAAGGAGATATCTTGGAGAGCAGCAACGGCGTCACATGGAGCGCCACCACCTTGGGCAACGGTTACACCCTGGTGGCCGCCGGCACCCAATCCCTGTACGCCGTAAAAGACCAACAACTCTACCAACTCACCGACAGTTGGACAGCAGCATCGCTGGACACCCTCGGCACCGTACTCCCCACACAAGACTTCGCGGCAGCGGTCAACCCCCTCGCCACCAACAATAACCTGGAGAGAATCACCCTCATAGGAACCCAAGGAGCAAACAACGGATACGCACCCGAAACCTGGTACACCGTCACCTCCAATCAGAAAGTCACCTCCACACGTTGGAACCACATCCCCGCCGTAAGCGGATATCAATATCCCGACTGGGAAAACATAGCAACCTTCGCCTACAACGACGAAATCATCGCCTTTGGAAACAACAGTCGTTCCGGCAATATCAGCGAGGATATGGCACACATCTACATAAGCAAAGACAATGGCATCACCTGGACAGCCAGTACCACCTACGCCCTGCCGAGCGAATTGGCAGGCGAGAAGGGATACTTCGCTGCAACCGTTGATTCACAGAACTTTGTATGGATAGTAAAAGACGGTCGCGTATGGAAAGGACGACTCAACCAATTGAGTTTCAACGCCCAATAACCATCCCAACAAAACAAGACACATGAAGAAGTTTCTCACACTCCTACTGCTGCTGCTCCCCCTCGTCACCCCCGCCCAAGAGCTGGAATACAAGATGGAGGCTGGAGGCTATGTAGGTCTGTGTAGCTACCTCGGCGACGCCAACGGCAAGCTCTTCAAAGACAACGGAGCACTCGTTGGAGCCATGTTGCGGTTTAACCTGAATCCAAGAATGTCCATAAAAACCAACCTACAAGTGGGACACATCAGCGGAAACAGCGGCGACCTCTACCTACCGATGGACGCCACACAAGGAGGAGCCACCAACGCAGAAAGTCAACAAGTAGACTTCTCCAACAGCCTGATAGACCTGGGAGCACAATACGAATACAGCTTCTTCGGCTACGGACTCGGCAACAGCTACAAAGGCTACAAACGCCTCACCCCCTACATCGCCGGAGGACTCGGCATCGTAGTCGGCACCTCCTACTCCGCAGCAGGCATCTACGGCACCCTCGGCATGGGCGTACGCTACAAGATGAAACCCCGATGGAACATAGGAGCGGAATGGAACGTACGCTTCACCACCACCGATAAGATAGACAATATAAACAAGCCATACGGCATAACAGGCGGCATGTTCAAGAACAAAGACGGATACACCAACACCTTTGTATATATAAGCTACGACATGTTCCCCAAATATAGAAAATGTAATAACTGACAAATATGAGCATAAAAGAACAGCTGAATCTCGAAAGGATTCCCAAACATATAGCCATCATCATGGACGGCAACGGACGATGGGCCAAAGCCAAAGGACTGCCGCGCACCGCCGGACACCACGAAGGCGTGGAATCGGTTCGCGCCATCGCCGAGGAGACCGCACGTCTCGGAGTAAAAAACCTGACGCTCTATGCCTTCTCCACCGAAAACTGGAACCGTCCCACCGCCGAAGTATCCGCCCTCATGTCCCTCTTCATCGAGGCACTCGAGGAGGAAATCTTCATGAAGAACAACATCCGCTTCCGCGTGATAGGTCAGCGCGACCGTCTGCCGAAGGATGTCATGGAGCACCTGCTGCACAGCGAGGCACGCACCGCACAAAACGACCGCATGACCCTCACCCTGGCACTCAGCTACTCCTCACGTTGGGAAATCACAGACACCACACAGAAGATAGCACGCGAAGTAGCCGCCGGAACCCTCAAACCCGAGGAGATTACCGAGGAAACCATCACACAACACCTCAACACCTCCTTCATGCCCGACCCCGACCTGCTCATTCGCACCGGCGGTGAATTGCGCATGAGCAACTATCTACTCTGGCAGTGCGCCTACTCCGAGTTGTATTTCTGCAACACCTATTGGCCCGACTTCCGCGAAGAAGACCTCTATAAGGCCATCCTGGACTTCCAACAAAGAGAACGCCGATTCGGCAAAACAAGTGAACAAATAGCAAAACAATCATAAGACGATATATGAAGAAAAGTAACCGTATAATGAGATGGATTTTCCTGTTACTCCTGCCCTTCTGCGCCGGAGCACAGGCACAAGAATCCTCCAACGGCACTAGAATTAAACCGGTGATTGACTATGCCGGGACGGCACAAAAATGCTACATCGGGGGCATCGCCATCGATGGAGCCGAGAGCAACGACGATTACGTCCTCATCGGCATCTCCGGACTGTCTGTGGGACAACTTATTAGCGTCCCGGGCGATGAGATTACACGCGCCATCAAACGCTATTGGAAGAACCAACTTTTCTCCAATGTTCGTATAGAAGCGGATAGCATTGTGGGAGATCAAATCTACCTGCACATCTACCTCACGGAACGCCCCAAGGTGTCACAAATCAACTACTCGGGCGTCAAGAAGAGCGAAAGAGAGGATTTGGAGGCAAAACTGGGTCTGCTCAAGGGCAACCAGATTACGCCGAACATGATTGACCGCGCCAAACTTCTGGCAAGCAAGTACTTCGACGAGAAGGGATTTAAGAACGCAGAAATCAATGTGATGCAGCGCACCGACCCCGACAAAAAGGATATGGTGATTGTAAACATCGATATCGACAAACACGAAAAGGTGAAGATACGTCACATCACCATCGAGGGCAACGAATGTATCCCCACCAACAAGATAAAGGGAGGAATCTTCTCCAAGAGTTTGCTGGGCAAGACCTACGAAAAAGATCGCGCCTTTGCCAACTTCTTCAAGAACAAAAAGTACATCCCCGCCAACTTCGAAGAGGGTAAGAAGACCCTTATCGAGAAGTATAACGAGTACGGTTACAAGGACGCCTACGTAGTCGTAGACTCCGTGTACCCCGCCGCCAACCCCAGCGAAGTCAACATCTACCTCAAGGTGGAAGAGGGACAGAAATACTACCTGCGCAATGTAGAGTGGGTGGGTAACACCGTCTTCCCCACAAGTCAGTTGGAGTACCTGTTGCGCATGAAGAAAGGCGACGTGTACAACCAAAAACACCTCAACCAACGTATCTCCGAGGACGAAGACGCCATCTCCAACCTCTATTATAATAATGGATACGTGTTCAACCACATAGACCCCGTTGAAGTCAACATAGAAAACGACTCCGTCGATCTGGAGATTCGCGTCATCGAAGGCAAGCAAGCCACCATCAACCACGTACGCATCTTCGGTAACGACCGCGTGTATGAAAACGTCGTTCGCCGCGAGCTCAAGAACAAACCCGGCGACCTCTTCAACCGCGATGCACTCACCCGTTCCTATCGAGAAATAGCCTCCATGGGACACTTCGAGCCAACCCCCGAAGCCCTGAAAGCAGACGTACAACCCGACCAAGAGAACGGAACCGTCGACATCAACTGGGGACTCACCAGCAAGAGCAACGACCAAGTAGAATTCTCACTCGGATGGGGACAGACCGGTGTCATCGGAAAGTTGGGACTTAAGTTCTCCAACTTCTCCATCAAGAACCTCTTCACCAAGGGCGGCATCCACCGCGGCATCCTGCCGCAAGGCGATGGACAGACCCTCAGTCTGAGCGGACAAACCAACGGTACCTACTACCAAGCATACAACATCTCCTTCCTGGATCCATGGTTTGGCGGTAAACGACCCAACTCCCTGTCCGTATCCGCATCCTTCTCCAAGTCAACCGACGTGAGCAGCCGTTACTATAACTCCTCTTATTATAACAGCTACTACAACTACCTCTACGGATACGGAAGTTCCGGTAGCTCTTACTACGAGAACTATTACGACCCCGACAAGTACATCATGATGTACAGCCTCGGCATCGGATGGGGTAAGCGACTGCGTTGGCCGGACGACTGGTTCACCCTGAGTGCCTCCCTGCAATTTGAGCGCTACATGCTCAAGAACTGGAGCTACTTCATGATTACCAACGGTAACTGTAACAACATCAACCTCACGTTGTCACTCAACCGCAACTCCACGGACAACCAGTTCTTCCCACGCAAGGGATCGGACTTCACCTTCTCCGTCACCCTCACCCCACCGTTCTCTCTGTGGGACGGCAAGGACTACAAGAACCTCGCCACCAACTCCTCCTCATCCACCTATCAGAAGGAATTGCAAGAGAAGTACAAGTGGGTGGAGTACCACAAATGGAAGTTCAAGATTCGCACCTACACCTCACTCGCCAGCATCACCAAGTGTCCGGTGCTCATGACCCGTGTGGAGTTCGGTATCCTCGGCTCCTACAACAAATATAAGAAATCTCCGTTCGAAACCTACTATATGGGAGGTGACGGTATGTCAGGCTACACCTACGGATACGCCACCGAGACCATCGGTCTGCGCGGATACGACAACGGAAGTCTCACCCCCTACGGCTACGAAGGCTATGCCTACACCCGAATCGGTGCCGAGCTCCGATTCCCGCTCATGCTCGAATCCTCCACCAGCATCTACTGTCTGGCATTTGTCGAGGGTGGTAACGCATGGACCGAGGCCAAGAATCTCAATCCGTTCGACTTGAAACGCTCCGCCGGAGTCGGCGTCCGCATCTACCTACCAATGGTCGGACTGATGGGAATCGACTGGGGATACGGATTTGACAAAGTGTTCGGTTCCAAGAGCTACGGTGGAAGTCGCTTCCACTTCGTGCTGGGACAGGAATTCTAAACGTAATATATAACCCTAAAAAAGATAATGCAATGAGGAGACTAATCATCTGTGTGTTGATGGTGCTGACAACCGGCATCGTGGCACACGCACAGAAATTTGCACTCGTGGACATGGAGTACATCCTGAAGAATGTGCCCGCCTACGAACGTGCTAACGAGCAGTTGAACCAAGTGTCCAAGAAGTGGCAGGCGGAGGTGGAGGTACTCACCAACGAAGCCAAGACACTCTATAAGAACTATCAGTCCGAAGCCGTCTTCCTGAGCGAGGAACAGAAGACCAAGCGCGAGGAAGCCATCGTAGCCAAGGAAAAGGAGGCTGCGGAGCTTAAGAAGAAGTACTTCGGTCCGGAGGGTGAACTCTACAAGAAACGTGAGAGCCTGATGACACCCATTCAGGACGAGATATACAACGCCGTAAAGAGCGTCTGCGACCTGCGCGGATACTCCGTCGTAGTAGACCGCTCCACCGACAACGGTATCATCTACGCATCGCCCAAGATAGATATCAGTCAGGAGGTTCTCTCCAAACTGGGCTACTCAGAGTAAGTATATATAGATAAGAAAGTATAAACAAAAAATTATAAGACAATGAAGAAATTGATTATCATGGCCATGCTCATGGCTCCCGTTAGCCTCTTCGCACAGAAGTTCGGCCACGTAAACGTACAGGAAATCATGACGGCTATGCCGGAATATACCACGGCACAAAACGAAGTACAAGCACTCCAGAAGACCTACGAGGAGGATCTCACCAGAATGCAGGACGAGCTCAAGAAGAAGAGCGAAGAGTACGACAAGGCTCTGAAGGAGACTCCCAACATGCCGGACAATGTAAAGAGCCGTCGCGAACAGGAGTTGCAGGATCTCTATCAGCGCATACAGCAGAGCTACCAGGACAACCAGCAGGATCTCCAGAAGGTGTCTCAGGAGAAGATGCAGGACATCACCACCAAGATTGTGAACGCCATTAAAGAGGTAGGACAAGCCGGCGGATATGTCTACATCATGGAGCTGAACGGCGGTATCCCCTACATCAGCACCACCCTCAGCACCGACGTCACCTCACAGGTGAAGACCAAGTTGGGATTGAAGTAAGCAAACAACAAGAATAGTATAACCGGTTGCGCTTCGTATTTCCCGATATGAAGCGCAACTTTTTACCGTAGAAACAATGAAAAAGATACTCACAACCGTTGCACTGCTGGCTTTGCCACTGCTCATGGAGGCACAGGCTAAGTTCGGCTATGTGAGCTACGAGGCTCTCTATAAGTCCATGCCGGAATACCAAGAGGCACAAACCACACTGGAAAACCTGCGCAAGAAATACGATAGCGAGGCGGAACGCAGCGAAGCGGATTTCAACAAGAAGTTTGCCGAATTTCTGCAGGGACAGAAAGAGTTTCCGGAGATTATTCTCCAGAAGCGCCAGAAGGAGTTGGTAGAACTTATGGAACGGGGCATTCAGTTCCGCGACGGCATGAAGGAGCTGCTCAAGAACGCCGAGAGCGGATTGATGGAAGGAGTGACTCAGAAGTTGAACAGTGCCATCCAAAAGGTGGGCACCGAGAAGGGTTACTCTTACATTATTAATATAGACCACAACGCATGTCCGTTCATCCACCCCGAACTGGGCGAGGATGCTACCGAGGCTGTGAAGGCGGAACTCAACCAACTCGCACAGTGACGCTCTCTACGACTCCAGGTCCCATCGGTATCTTCGACTCCGGTTACGGAGGTCTGAGCATCTTGCAGGAGATACACCGTTTGATGCCGCAATACGACTATCTGTATGTGGGCGACAACGCGCGTCAACCTTACGGCACGCGTTCTTTCGAGATTGTCTATGAGTTTACTCGCGAGGCGGTTCGCTACCTCTTTGAGCAAGGGTGTCATTTGATTATTTTGGCGTGCAACACGGCGTCGGCCAAGGCACTGCGCACCATCCAGCAGAACGACCTGCCGGAGTGGGATGCTTCGCGACGGGTATTAGGCATCATTCGTCCTACCGCCGAGATTGTGGGCGAACTCACCCGGAGTCGCCACGTAGGCATCATGGCAACCAACGGCACCGTGCGTTCGCAGTCCTACCCCATTGAGATACAGAAGTTGCACCCGGACATCACCGTGGCTCAGGAGGCGTGCCCCATGTGGGTACCACTGGTGGAGAACTACGAGTTCAACTCTCCCGGAGCCGACTACTTTGTGCAGAAGTACTTAGAAGAACTTATGGATAAAGATCCGGAAATAGACACCATTATATTGGGTTGCACCCACTATCCGTTGTTGCTTGAAAAGATTCGTAAGTATGCTCCGGAGCATGTACAGATTGTTCCGCAGGGCACTTACGTGGCGCACAGTTTGCGCGCTTATCTACAGAAGCACACGGAGATGGAGGCAAAGTGTACACAGGGAGGGGCTTGCCGTTTCTTCACCACAGAATCGTCGGATAAGTTTAAGGAGTCTGCCGCCGTATTCCTGCAGACCCACACCATGACGGTGGAACAGATTACGTTGAAATAAAGGAAAGTAACTCAAGTTTCGGATTTGTGTAAATTTGACTTTATAAAATAAAGGCTCGGAAGCACCAACCTTCCGAGCCTTTATTTTATAAAGCATTAAACGCATCGTTAATCGCCTTTGCCGTAGCCTTGAACTCCTCCTCCGTGAAGGAAAGTTTCGGATTCGAGAAGAGCATATCCTTCTCACTCTGCATCGGGATAAGATGAATGTGCGCATGCGGCACCTCCAAACCCAAGACAGCCTCCCCCACCTTAATACAAGGGAACGCCGTCTTAATAGCCCGTGCCACCTTCTTGGCAAATACCTGCATCTCCGCCAGCTCCTCGTCCTCCATATCAAAGAGGTAATCCACCTCCCTGCGCGGAATCACTAACGTATGACCCTGCACCAACGGATTGATATCCAAGAACGCATAGAAGCGATCACTCTCCGCGCACTTATAACTCGGAATCTCTCCCGCAGCTATTTTAGAAAAGATTGTTGCCATGACCGCACCCCCTTACTCGTACTTGATGCTCAATATCTCCAGCTCCACGGTACCGCTCGGGATACGAACCTCTACCACGTCGCCCACCTTCTTGCCCAGAAGACCCTGTGCAATAGGCGTCTGAGAAGAAATCTTACCCTCGCGAATGTTCGCCTCGCTCTCACTCACAATGGTGTACGCCATCTTCATGCCGTTCTTTACATTCTTCATCTCCACACGAGAAAGAATCTGTACCACATCGGTATTCAACTTGCTGGGATCGATAATCTTAGCATCAGCAATTGTAGCCTTCAACTGAGCTATCTTCATCTCCAACATAGCCTGAGCCTCTTTTGCGGCATCATACTCAGCGTTTTCCGACAAGTCACCCTTGTCACGAGCCTCTGCAATAGCAGCAGACGCAGCCGGACGCTCAACCGACTCCATGTGTTTCAAACGAGCCACGAGATTATCGTAGCCTTCTTGTGACATATACGCCATAATCTTATCTTTTTTATTGTTTTTCTTAATTCAACGTTCGCTCGGAGATAAAAATAAAGAATTCCGATACACATTCGACCGGAACCCTTCATAATCTAATCTCTGCCTGCAAAGGTAAGGTATATTTTCTAAAATATCAAATTAAAACGACTTTTTTTTCAACTTTTTAGAGTAATTGTTTGATTGACGCCTCCAAATCGGTGTTGGCATCCCCCCTCAAGTAGACGGAATTATCCCTGGTTATCAGGAAGTAAGTAGGAATTTCCTCCACACGATACAGCGTGGTATAATCGCGGTTGGAACGGAGCGTACTCACACAAATCCAAGGCAAACGCTTACAAGAAGTCTTCCAGAAATGCTCATCGGTATCGAGAGAGACCTGATAGATTTCAAAACCCTCCGACTTATACTTATTATATAGGTCGCGCAAGAGCATGATGTGCTGCGTGGAGTTGCTCGCGGAATACGCCGTAAAATCGAGCAACACCACCTTGCCCTTCAGTGCAGAAAGACTGCGCGTCTCACCGTTCATGTCGGGCAACTCTATATCGATCAGCCCCACCTCCTTCACCTTAGACTCATCCAGTGTCACCGTGTTGACACGAGGTTTGCGCGTATTCTTAAGTCCCTCCAAGGCAATATTGTGCAGATTCTCCGTTCGCACGGTACCCGGATAACGCTCGTCCCACGCCGTAGCCACCGCCCCCACACAACGCACGTCCAGAGCATTGCGCACAGGATCGAAGATGAGATACGGACCGATGGTCTGGAAGACAGCAAAATAAGACGCCGCCGAAGCCGGATCGCGAACAATGTAATCCGCCATCACCTTCTGCTTATACCCCTCCAGAAGCTGCTCCAACTGCGCCTCCTTCTCCTCGGAATTCAGATTCTTATTCACACTAATATTGTGCACGTTGCGCTGCAACGCCATCTGCATCACAGCCAACGCTTTAATACGTTCGTTTGTCTCACTCCCCCTCACCACATACTCCACCGGCATGTTGTTTCGGAAGTTCGCCTCCACCTCGATGGTCTCCGTAGAATCCACCGCCAGATTAATCACCTTATCCGCCACGCGCAAACGGTAGAACTCAGGATTCGGCATACGCTCCCCCGAGAAAGAGAACGCCCCCTTCTCATCCAGCACCACAGAATCCAACACCTCCACACCGTTCAAGCCTAACGACTCGAAATACAAGGTACTATCCTTTGCCTCCGCCAGGACACCCTTCACACAAAACGAGCTATTTTTGGAGCACGACGCAACCGTCATGAGCACCGTCAACAAGCCCGCGCCAAAAAGCAACTTCTTTATCATATTCATTTGTAAGAATCACATTAGGCTGCAAAAATACACATTATTTGATATTCCGCTCACCAAAACACCTCGAAAACCGACAAAAACGCCCTAAAAAATCATTATTTTACCCCAAACTTCGGGTTAAGTGGAAATAAATCACTAAATTTGCAGGGTATATATGATGATAAGAAAACGATAAATTAAATTTAGATGAACGTTATTAAAAAAACAGTCGAATTGCCTGATGGAAGAACCATCAGCATCGAGACCGGGAAATTGGCCAAACAAGCAGACGGCGCCGTGATGCTCACCATGGGCAACACCATGCTGCTTGCTACCGTTTGTGCCGCTAAAGATGCCGTTCCCGGAACAGATTTCATGCCACTTCAGTGCGATTACAAGGAGAAGTATTCCGCATTCGGTCGTTTTCCGGGTGGTTTTACCAAGAGAGAAGGTAAAGCTTCCGACTACGAGATTCTCACCAGCCGTTTGGTAGACCGTGCGCTGCGTCCACTTTTCCCGAGCAACTATCATGCAGAGGTGTTTGTACAAATCACGCTTTTCTCTGCCGACGGAGTTGACATGCCCGATGCATTGGCAGGATTTGCAGCTTCTGCAGCCTTGGCTGTTTCCGATATTCCCTTCGAGGGCCCCATCTCCGAGGTTCGCGTAGCACGTATCGACGGTCAGTTCGTTATCGACCCGACCTTCGAGATGCTGGAAAAGGCGGACATGGACTTGATGGTTGCGGCAACCTACGATAATATCATGATGGTAGAGGGTGAGATGCACGAATGTTCCGAGCAAGATCTTTTGGAGGCTCTGAAGGCTGCACACGCTGCTATTAAGCCGATGTGTCAGATGCAGATTGAGCTGTCTAAGGAATTGGGCAAGGATGTAAAGCGCGAGTATTGCCACGAGGTGAACGACGAGGAGCTGCGTGAGGAATTGCGCAAGGCCACCTACGACAAAGCGTATGCTTTGGCAGCCGAGGGCAACACCAACAAGCACAGTCGCGAGGAGAACTTCCAGGCAGTGCGCGAGGAGTTCAAGGAGCAGTACCACACAGCACACGCTGACATGGATGCAGACTTGATGGCTGAAAAGGATGAATTGATTGACCGTTACTACAACGATGTAGAGCGCGACGCCATGCGTCGTTGCGTGCTCGATGAGGGCAAGCGTCTCGACGGTCGTTCTACCACCGACATCCGTCCCATCTGGTGCGAGGTATCTCCGCTGCCCGGACCTCACGGAA
>CAYSOK010000010.1:0-22158 GCA_964432645.1 uncultured Bacteroidaceae bacterium
TATTCGCTTTATGGCTGAAATGTTTGGCTATAGGTATGGTCGCGTATCTGTATCTGAAACGAAAGGGATTCCGAGTGGAGAATTGTCTCGTGGGAGCACTTATGTATTGTTTCTCTTCCTTCTTTATCGTAAACCTTCGGTATTATCACTTCTGCGAACCCATGATAATGTTCCCCTTACTCCTTATTGCTTTGGAGAATGTTTTAGATGGACGTAAACATTGCTACTCTCTCTTGTCCGTTGTGTCGTTTGGCGTAACTTGGATAAATTATTACTTCGCTTTGCCCTCGTTTCTATGTGGAGCTATGTATGCATGTATGAGGTGTCTTTCAAGAAACAAGTGCTTACAGATGCCAATCGTAGTAAAATCCTTCGCTTCGGTTCTTGTGGGTATATTGCTTTCCGGAGTTGTTCTTGTTCCCACGGTTTTGTATGTTGCCGGTTGTCCTCGTGCTACCTTTATCGTTGGAGAAGTTACTTTGTCCAAATGGTTTAACGTGGTAAGGGCATTAGTTATGCCAAAGATTGCGGACGGGACTCCGGTGGCCTTTTCTTCTTGGAATTTCTCTAGTCAAGCTGTTTATTTGCCTGTCGTAGGACCACTTTTAGCCGTTCTTTTCGTGATAACAAAGGAAAAGCAAACTCTATGGTTGAGGAATATAATCTTTATTTTATTAATCATTGCGTTTTTCCCTCCTCTGAATAATGTGTTTTCAGGTTTCTCAAATCCGTATTATTACCGATGGTTCTACGCGTTGTCGCTTATGCTTATATTGGCATCTGTATATGTTTTAGAACGTAGAAGAATCTCATGCCGTTCCTTTTGGTATTACGTATCCTTCGTACTTTTGTATGTTGGATTACTTCTATTTGTAGAGGCTTATATGCAGCGGGTGTGTAAACATCAGAGTATTTCTTACAACACAAGAGAGATAGCAGAAGTCGCATTGACAGGATTAAACATATTGTTACTTGGCGTTTATGTCTATTCAAAACAGAACAAACGCGTCTTGTTGATTCTAGTCTGTATTTCGGCAGTTGCAAGTTTTTCATCTGCGGTATATGTCAATCTCCTGGCAGGTGGATTGCGTGGTGAGGGCAAGGCTAGAATAAAGATGTATGTGTTGAATAACCCCATAAAGTACAATGAAGATAACTTTAGGTATAGAATCGATTATGCAAGTCGGTATCCCAACATTTCTCTTCTAAAGAATCGTCCCGGTGTATATTCCTTTCATAGTATATATGGTAAGACTCAGGCAGACTATCGCTTTCTGATAGATCAAGATTTGACCTCTCCGGCATTAACAATAAAGCGAGGAAGGGTTTCGCATGATATCCTCCTATCGGTCAAGGAATATTACGATTATCGAGAGTGTGCCTTTCCCAAACTACAACAACTTCTACCGAAAGATGCACTCATTCCGGTTGATAGTTCAGATATATGTGCAAAGTACAACTTTAAGTATTATATCCCTATGGGGTTTTGTTACGATACGTATATAAAACGTTCTGAGTTCGATAGGATTTGTTTCAATCTCCGGGACCCGGTGAAGCCAATGCTGATGAATATGGTAATAGAGGATTCGGATGAGAATTCCGCTTGTCGTTTCATGCGAAAGGGGACTCTAAAGAATACCGATTCCATTCGTTATGAATCTATCGTCTCAAAGTTAAGAAGTCACGTGGCGACGGCGTTCGAAGGAGATACGCATGGGTTTACGGCGACCACAAATCTAGATTCTTGTCGAATGATGTTCTTTAGCGTGGCTCCCGATTTGGGATTCACTGCCACGATAGATGGGAAACCCACTAAAATTTATAAGGCAAATATGGGGTTCTCTGCAATACCGGTTCCGGCGGGAAAACACGTCATTCGTTTTGAATATCTGCCGGAGGGACTGAAATTAGGGACGCTATGTACTATTATCGCCGGGATTATACTTTTACTGATGTTTTATAAAGAACATCGTAATCAGTAGGTCGTGAATATTACTTTCAAAGAAAATAAAATACAATGAAGCTACTTATTGTTGTTCCTTGTTTTAATGAGGAGAAAGTGTTGCGTGAAACAACGCAGCGTCTAGGAGAAGTGCTTGAACAGCTGGAACGAGAAGTTAAGATATCTCAGGGCAAAGTTCTATATGTAAATGATGGTAGCAAGGATGCTACGTGGGCGTTGATAGAAAAACTGTCTCAACAATCGCCCCGCGTGTTAGGTATAAATCTAGCACATAACGAAGGCCATCAACAAGCTCTATGGGCCGGAATGGAATGGGCCGCAAACAGAAAATTTGATGCAATCATCTCTATAGATGCAGATTTGCAAGATGATACAGAGATGATTCCGGATATGGTAGATGAATTCTTGAGTGGAAAAGATATTGTGTATGGCGTGCGAAAGGAACGAACAACCGATACTTGGATGAAGCGTAACACCGCACAGATGTTTTATCGAGTGATGCAATCCTTTAGCGGGGAGGTGGTGTATAATCATGCCGATTTTCGCTTGATGAGTCTCCGAGCTGTGTGTGCTCTTATGACATTTCCGGAACGTAATTTATTCTTACGTGGATTGGTTCCTTCGTTGGGATATCCTAGTTCGTGTGTCTATTATAGTCGTAGCGAACGGTTCGCCGGTGAAACCAAGTATCCGTTTCGTAAGATGTTATCGTTTGCGTTGGATGGTATCACCTCCTTCTCCGTTCGACCGTTGCAATGTATTTCCTTGCTGGGGGTAGGGTTGGTGTTCCTTTCTCTCATTGCTATCCTCTATGCTTTTATTTCTTACATTCGTGGTACGGTGTTCCCGGGGTGGACCTCTCTGCTTATCTCTATGTGGTTTATCGGTGGCATGATTCTCACTGCCATTGGTGTCACAGGTGTGTACATTGGTAAAATCTATATGGAAGTCAAACATCGTCCTCGTTACTTTATAGAAAAAGAAATTGGTGTATTGCCATCTCGAACTTCCGGTTTTAAGGACGAGGAGTTTTCCTCTATAATATAGTCCCGCTTAAGCGTGTCCGATAAGCATATTTGCATAGCCTCATTGCTTATCGGACACTCCAAACGACGACACTATTATCCCTTGAAAAAGCATCTTCTTACGCGTTTTAGCGAACATCCGTGATGCTTGTTTCCTAAAAAATGTGTTTTGAATGAAAAAAATATCCGTGACATATATGGTAGATAAATAAAATGCACTATCTTTGCACGGTAAATATTTAAGTAACCTTAGAAATGGATTTGGATATACTTACAGCAATTTCCCCTATAGACGGAAGATACAGAGGGAAGACAGAGGCACTTGCTGCCTATTTTTCTGAATATGCGCTTATTCGATATCGTATTCGGGTCGAAGTGGAGTATTTTATCACCTTGTGTGAACTCCCCTTGCCTCAGTTGAAGGATTTTGACCACAATTTGTTTGAAACCCTGCGCGATATCTACCGCAACTTCACGGAACAAGATGCCGCTCGTGTAAAAGAGATAGAAGCCGTAACCAATCACGATGTAAAAGCCGTTGAGTATTTTATTAAGGAGAAGTTCGATGCTATCGGAGGACTCGATGCCTTTAAAGAATTTATTCACTTTGGCTTGACCTCACAGGATATCAATAATACATCAGTTCCCCTTTCTATAAAAGACGCCCTGAACGACGTCTACTATCCACAGATAGAGGAGTTAATAGGCCAGTTGGAGAGCTATGCAGAAGAATGGAAGAACGTTCCTATGTTGGCCAAAACACACGGACAACCTGCGTCCCCTACACGTTTGGGAAAAGAAATTATGGTGTTTGTATATCGTCTGCAACGTCAGTTGGCCATGCTGAAATCATGCCCCATCACGGCGAAGTTTGGTGGTGCCACCGGTAATTACAACGCCCATCACATCGCTTACCCGGAGTATGATTGGAAGAAGTTCGGTACCGACTTCGTGCGCGAAAAACTCGGTTTGGAGCGTGAAGAGTACACCACTCAGATTTCCAACTACGACTGCATGAGCGCCATCTTCGATGCCATGACACGTATCAACACCATTATGATAGACTTGGATCGTGACTTCTGGCAGTATGTATCTATGGAATACTTCAAGCAGAAGATTAAAGCCGGCGAGGTAGGCTCCAGCGCCATGCCACACAAGGTGAACCCCATCGACTTTGAAAATTCCGAAGGAAACCTCGGCATCGCAAACGCCATCCTGCAACACCTGAGTACCAAGTTGCCCGTGAGCCGTTTGCAACGCGACCTTACCGACTCCACCGTGCTGCGCAACGTAGGAGTACCCATGGGACACATGGTCATCTCTATCCAGAGTACACTCAAAGGACTGCGTAAATTGCTGCTAAACGAAACCGCTATCAACCGTGATCTTGACGGATGTTGGGCAGTCGTAGCCGAAGCCATTCAAACCATCCTGCGTCGTGAAGCCTATCCACACCCCTACGAGGCATTGAAGGCACTCACACGCACCAACAAGGGAATCACGCAAGAAACCATCAGCGAATTTATCGACGGACTCGATGTCAGTGCGGAGATTAAAGCCGAGTTGCGTGCCATCACCCCCCATTCATACACAGGAATGTAAGAGAAAAAAGAATAGTATCATTCAAAAAATGGTATGGTTCAGTAATTAGTATAAACTTAAAACGTATAAATCAATGATTTCAGAAGACGAAAAGTGGCAGGGTGGTTCTGCAGAAGGAACCAACGGTAGCCGAGAGGGCTATAACAAGCCATACAGTGCAGAGGGTGGCAAAGTTGGACATACTCCGCGCCCTCGTTTCAAGAGAGTAGAACGTGCTTATGGTAGCACTGAGTCCGGTGAAGGTCGTGCATATCGCTCTTCATACACTCCGAATCGTGGAGAAGGCGGCGCACCCCGTCAGGGTGGATATCGTCCCCGCTATAATAATAATGAGAATGCGGAAGGACGTGCCTATACACCGCGTCCCCGATACAATAATAACGGTGAGGGAGGTGGATACCGTCCCCGCTACAACAATGGATACGGTGCCTCACAGCAGGGTGGAGGATACCGCCGCGACAACGGTGGCGAAGGTGGCTATCGTCGCGAGGGTAACGGCGAAGGCGGATTCCGTCCTCGTTACAACAACAATCGCCCGAACGGACGCTTCAATAACAACCGTCCGCAGCGTCAGCGCACCGCCGATTACGATCCAAATGCTAAGTATAGCATGAAGAAACGTATTGAGTACAAGGAGATTAACTACGACCCTGAAGAGCCGATTCGTTTGAACAAGTTCTTGGCAAATGCAGGTGTTTGCTCTCGTCGTGAGGCCGATACTTACATTGCAGCCGGTGTGGTATCCGTGAATGGAACCATCGTTACGGAGCTGGGCGTTAAGGTGAAGAGAAGCGATGAGGTTCGTTTCCACGATCAGCCGGTAACCATGGAGAAGAAGGTGTATGTCCTCTTGAACAAACCGAAAGACTATGTAACCACCAGCGATGATCCTCAGAACCGCAAGACCGTTATGGACTTGGTTAAGAACGTATGTCGCGAGCGCATCTATCCGGTAGGACGTTTGGACCGCAACACCACCGGTGTTCTCATGTTGACCAACGATGGTGATTTGGCATCTAAGCTCACCCATCCCAAGTTCTTGAAGAAGAAGATTTACCACGTAACTTGTGACAAGAACGTTTCCGCATCCGATTTGAACACCATCCTTACCGGTGTAACACTGGAAGACGGTGAAATTCATGCAGACAACGTAAGCTATGCCAGTCCTACCGATAAGAAGCAGATAGGCATTGAGATACACTCCGGAAAGAACCGTATCGTACGTCGTATCTTCGAACACCTCGGATACCGTGTGGTTAAGTTGGATCGTGTACTCTTCGCAGGACTTACCAAGAAGAACTTGCGTCGTGGAGACTGGCGTTTCCTGACCGAGGCCGAGGTAAACATGTTGCGCATGGGAGCATTTGAATAACAATCGGAACAAAATACAGAATAACAAGACAATGAAAGCTTTGAAGCGAACAAAAATTGTAGAGCTCTTGGAGAGTCGTGCCTACGGTTCTACAGTCTGCGTAAAGGGATGGGTGCGTACTCGTCGTGGCAGTAAGGCGGTGAACTTTATCGCCTTGAACGATGGTTCCACCATCAAAAATGTACAGATTGTAGCCGATGTAGACAAGATTGCCGAGGATACACTCAAACTGATAACCACCGGAGCATGCATCAGCGTGGTAGGAACCTTGGTGGAGAGTGTAGGCTCCGGTCAGGCGGTCGAGGTGCAAGCCGAGACCATCGAGATATTGGGCACCTGCGGCAGCGACTATCCCATGCAGAAGAAGGGACAGAGCTTCGAATATATGCGTCAGTACGCTCACATGCGTTTGAGAACCAATACCTTTGGTGCCGTCATGCGCATCCGTCACAATATGGCAATGGCCATCCATGACTATTTTCACAAGCATGGATTCTTCTACTTCCACACCCCAATCATCACCGCAAGTGATTGTGAGGGAGCAGGTCAGATGTTTCAGGTTACCACCAAGAACCTCTATGACTTGAAGAAAGATGAAAACGGAAAGATTGACTACAGTGACGACTTCTTCGGTAAGACCACTTCGTTGACCGTATCCGGTCAGTTGGAGGGTGAGTTGGGTGCAACCGCACTGGGTGCCATCTATACTTTCGGTCCTACCTTCCGTGCCGAAAACTCCAATACTCCTCGCCACTTGGCCGAGTTTTGGATGATAGAGCCGGAGGTCGCATTCCTGGATTTGGAAGAACTGATGGACTTGGAGGAAGACTTCATCAAGCACTGCGTCCGTTGGGCGTTGGACAACTGCAAGGACGATCTTGAGTTCTTGAACAAGATGATTGACAAGACTCTTATCGAACGACTCAACTCCGTGTTGGCAGACAGCTTCGTGCGTTTGCCCTACACCAAGGGAATCGAAATCCTTCAGGAAGCCATCAAGAACGGAAAGAAATTTGAGTTCCCCTGCAACTGGGGCGATGACCTTGCCAGTGAGCACGAGCGTTATCTCGTAGAGGAGCATTTCAAGAAACCGGTCATCATGACCAACTATCCGAAGAAAATTAAAGCCTTCTACATGAAGATAGACGATACCAAACCCGTACTCAACGGCGAAGAGATGGAGGAAACCGTACAAGGAACCGATGTCCTCTTCCCGCAAATCGGTGAAATCATCGGTGGTAGTGTACGCGAGGAAAGCCTCGATAAGTTGAATGCCGAGATAGAAGCACGCAACATTCCGATGAAGGATATGTGGTGGTATCTCGATACCCGCCGTTTCGGAAGCTGTCCGCACGCCGGATTCGGACTTGGTTTTGAGCGTCTTATCCTCTTCGTAACCGGTATGCAGAACATTCGCGACGTGATACCGTTCCCAAGAACTCCGAAGAGTGCCGAGTTCTAAATCTCGTCACCCTTTTATGTAATATCAAGAGGCAGTCTGTGGTCTACAGACTGCCTCTTTTGGCAAATATCGTTATTTTTGCTGAAAACTTTCTATTTAAGAGGTATAAATACGCAGAAAATAGCTAAATTTGCAACCAAAATAAACTTTAGAACAAAATGGGATACTTATTTACAAGCGAATCCGTGTCCGAAGGACATCCGGATAAGGTGGCGGATCAGATTTCCGATGCCGTACTAGATAAACTGTTGGCCTTTGACCCCAACTCCAAGGTAGCATGCGAGACCCTCGTTACCACCGGTCAGGTAGTTATCGCCGGTGAGGTGAAGAGCGATGCCTATGTAGACTTGCAAGATATAGCACGTCGCACCATCAAACGTATCGGTTACACCAAAGCCGAGTACAAGTTTGAAGCAGAAAGTTGTGGCGTGCTGAATGCCATCCACGAACAGAGCGCCGATATCAACCGCGGTGTAGAGCGCGAAGACCCCATGAATCAAGGCGCCGGTGACCAAGGAATGATGTTTGGTTATGCCACCAACGAGACAGAGAACTATATGCCCCTCGCGTTGGCCCTCTCACACCTCATACTGCAAGAGTTGGCAGCCATTCGCAAGGAAGGTAAGCAGATGACCTATCTGCGTCCCGATTCCAAGAGCCAAGTAACCATAGAGTACAACGACAACGGCGAACCGATACGTATCGATACCATCGTGCTAAGCACACAGCACGATGAGTTTATCGCTCCTGCAAACGATAGCAAAGAGGCACAAGATGCAGCCGATGCCGAGATGGTAGCAACCATTGAACGCGATGTAAAGTCGATCCTTATGCCGCGCGTTATCGCTAAGTTGCACAGCGAGAAGATAGTAAAACTCTTCAACGACACCATAACCTACCACGTAAACCCCACCGGAAAGTTCGTGATTGGTGGTCCGCACGGAGACACCGGTCTCACCGGACGTAAGATAATTGTAGATACCTACGGCGGTAAGGGCGCACACGGAGGAGGCGCATTCTCCGGAAAAGATCCATCCAAGGTAGACCGCTCCGCAGCCTATGCCGCACGCCACATCGCCAAGAATATGGTGGCAGCAGGAGTTGCCGATGAGATGCTGGTACAGGTAAGCTATGCTATCGGAGTGGCACGTCCTATCAACATCTATGTGAACACCTATGGACGTAGCAAGGTGGCAATGACCGACGGCGAGATAGCCAAGAAGATAGACGAACTCTTTGATATGCGCCCCAAGGCCATCGAGGAGCGCCTTAAATTGCGCAATCCCATCTACGAAGAGACCGCTGCATACGGACACATGGGACGTGAACCCAAAACCGTTGTCAAGACCTACACTAGCAACTACAATCCAAGCATAACCAAAGAGGTGGAACTCTTCACCTGGGAGAAGTTGGACTACGTAGACAAGATTAAGGAAGCTTTCGGTATCTAATGGAGCAACGAAATACAGCGCAGGCACCCACCATCACGTCCGTGGTGGTGTACGGTGCCTCTTCGCTTCACCTTGATGAGGCTTATTACAAAGATGCAGAGCAACTGGGAACTCTGTTGGCAGAACGACACATACACCTTATTAATGGAGGTGGATGCATGGGGCTCATGAACTCCGTATCCAATGCCTGTCTGGCTGCGGGAGGTACTGTTACCGGTGTCATTCCCGAGTTTATGATAAAGGAAGGATGGCATCATACCGGTCTTACCGAACTGTTGGTAACCAAGGATATGCACAGCCGTAAGGAAAAGATGGCTGAATTATCCGATGCCGCCATCGCCCTTCCCGGCGGATGCGGAACCTTCGATGAACTCATGGAGATTATCACCTGGAAACAATTGGGAATCTACCCCAAACCCGTGATTATACTCAATACCAACGGCTATTACGACCCCCTGCTGCAGATGCTGCAACGCAGTATCGACGAAAAGTTCATGCGTCTGGCTCACGCCGGCATCTGGCGTGTTGCCAACACACCACGCGAGGCTGTAGAACTCCTCTTTGAATCCTCTGTGCAAACCTTCTCAAAGCTGTAATGCCAGGAATGAATGCAGATTCAATCATAGTTGCCGATACCTTGGCGGTAGACTCCGTTAGGGTGGACACCTTGGCGGGAACCGAAGATACACCACCCACCACTTTCTCCGCACTGATGGATTCGGTGCGGTGGAAGGGTGGGTATTTTGCATACCTAAACCCCACGCACAGTGTACGCAATACATCGGCGGGAGTGGTGGTAGAGAAGCGTTCGTACGATATGGGGTGTGATAGATATGTCTCCCTCCTCCTTTATGTAGTACTCATAACCTACCTCTTTATCCTTGCGCGCAATCGTTTCTACCTGAAAGAGCAGATTGTTCAACTCCTCGGTCGCCGCAGACGTTCCTCTTATTCCAATCCCTCCACGCAGAAAGAATTTCGCGGAACCCTCTTCTTTCATGTCGTAGCCACCCTCATGTGGGCATTCTTCGGCTTTAGCGTACTCTACGCACAGAGCCCCCAACTCATCACTCTGATTGCCCCGCTACGAGTGGCGGTAGTCGTGCTCGGTATCACCTTTGTCATGACACTTTTGCAGAAGATTTTATATCTGTTTGTGAATTGGATATTTTTTGACAAAAAGAAAAGAACGGAATGGTCTCTGAATCGGAATTTGTTGATTTCAATAGAAGGAATCATACTTTTTCCCGCCATTTTGTTGCTACTTTATTCCCCGTTTGAATCCCGAATTATTTGGCTTGGAATCCTAATTTTGCTCTTATTTTCTCGAATTTACCTTATGATAAGGACTTTTCTAATCTTTTTCGGTAAATTCTACGATGGTTTGCATTTAATTTTGTACTTTTGCACTCTCGAAGCGATGCCTCTCTTCTTTTGGGGAGTGGCGTTGTACGAACTTCAAGAGAACTGGAAAGTAATAATTTAATACAATATATGGTAAAAAAGATACTTGTTTCACAACCGAAACCAACCTCGGAGAAATCTCCGTACTACAGTATTGCGGAAAAGTGTAACGTAGACTTTGTATTCCGTCCTTTTATCAAGGTAGAGAGTCTTACTCCCAAAGAGTTTCGCTCTCAGAAAGTCAATATCATGGATCACACGGCCATTGTGTTTACCTCCCGTCATTCAATTGACCACTTTTTTGGCCTATGTGAGGAGATGCGAATAACGATGCCTGAAGATATGAAGTATTTCTGTTCCTCAGAGATGATAGCTTTATATATTCAAAAGTATGTCCAGTATCGTAAACGCAAAGTTTTCTATAGTGCTACCGGGAAACTGGAAGACCTATTGCCTTCAATGGTAAAGCATAAGAGTGAGAAATATTTTGTTCCTCTGTCCGATGTGCATAACGATGAAGTGAAAAACCTCCTCGATTCCAAGAAGTTGCAACACACAGAGGCGGTGATGTATCGCACGGTTAGCAATGATTTTGCTAAAGATGAACCGTTTGACTATGATATGCTCGTGTTCTTTAGCCCCTCGGGTATTCAGTCTTTGCTGAAAAACTTCCCGGAGTTTGAACAAAAGGATATAGCAATCGCTACGTTTGGTCCTACCACTACGCAGACCGCGAAAGAGGCAGGATTAACCATCCAAGTGGAGGCTCCGTCTCCCAAGTATCCGTCCATAACGAGTGCCATTCAAGCATTCCTGGAGGAGAAAAATAAGTAGTAAAAAAGGAAGAAACACAATCGACTTGGACTGTCATGGAAAAGAAGTATAACGTTGGGTTGAAGAAGTGTGAGCGCATCCATCGGGAGAAACTCATACAACAGCTCTTTAGCGGAACCAACAAGTCTTTTACCGCCTATCCCATTCGAGTTGTGTTCGTTATGACCGATCGAAGTTTGGTGGATGCTCCCGTCTCTATGATGGTGAGCGTCTCTAAACGACGGTTCAAACACGCCGTAGACCGCAACCGCATCAAGCGATTGGTGCGCGAGAGCTATCGCTTGAACAAGGCAGTGGTGTGGAAAGCCCTGGATGAATACAATGAAGCCCGGAGGACAGTGGATGCCGCCGAATCCGTGGAAGATAAAGCCCTGCTTATCGCCTTCTTGTGGATGAGTGATAAGCATTTCTCCTATAGTGAGGTCGAAAGCCGCGTAAAGGGATTGTTGCATCGCATCTCCGATAAATTGTATCTGTCGCATACGGAAAAGTCATGAAGATGAGGTCGATAGTATCAATGCTGCGTCGTGGAACGGTGTTTGTGTTGCTGCTCCCCATCCGTTTTTATCGCACGTGCATATCTCCGTACACGCCTCCTTCTTGCCGTTTCACCCCCACTTGTTCGCAATATGCCATTGAGGCACTGCAAAAACATGGTCCTATTAAGGGAATGTATTTAGCCATCCGACGAATCCTGCGCTGTCACCCGTGGGGAGGAAGCGGATACGATCCTGTACCATAATAAACTCACAGATATGAGAGGCTATTTAGATATTCATACACATAAAACAAAACCTATTGTTCATGCAGAGCAAAGCCCTGTTTCCCAATTGTGTAGCCTTTCCGCTACAAATCCGGCGGACGCTGAGATAATAGCCAAGATACAAAACGAAAAAGAGGTTTCTCAATCCTTCTTTACCATCGGTTGGCATCCTTGGGACACCGTGTTATCCCCTCAAGAACTAGAAACAACAATCACAAACACATTGAACAATAACCTCGTCGTAGGCATAGGAGAAGCCGGACTCGACAAGTTGCGTGGCGCACCAATGGAGCAGCAAGAAATATTGTTCCGTAAACAAGCGGAAATAGCGGAACTGCATGCCCTTCCGTTAATAGTACACTGCGTCAAGACCTTCGACCGCATATACGCACTCCGTAAGGAGATGCGCCCGTCTACCCCCTGGATACTACACGGATTCCGCAGCAACCCCGAACAGATGACGCAATGGCTGAAATTGCCTGGCACCTACATCAGCTTCGGCGAGCACTTCAACGAAGAAAGCGTACGCAAGTGTCCCCCGGAACGCTTCTTCACGGAAACCGATGCATCGCAGCAAACCATCGACTCCGTATGCGAGAAAATCGCGAGCGCGCGCGATGAATCCGTTTCTCAACTAGTGAACCAACTTTGGAACAATTGGGACACAATCACCCCGTCAATCTTGCAGAAAAGGCTTTATTTCATCCAAAACGAGAAAAAAAAGTGAAATACACGCCCATAAGTCACAAGAAAAACATAACTTTGCACGGTTTAAAAACAATAAGAATATAAAGTAGATTAAAGTACGTATGGACAAATTAAGTTACGCATTGGGTTTGGGAATTGGTCAGCAGTTGAAGATGATGCAGATAGACGGTCTCTCTGTAGACGATTTCGCAGCAGCCATCAAGGACGTGTTGAACGATGCCCCGTTGGCTATCACCCATGCCGAGGGTAAAATCTTGGTAAACGATTATTTCGAGTCCAAGGCAGCCGAGAAAGGCAAAGCCGTAAAGGAAGAGGGCGAAGCATTCTTGAAAGAGAACGCCGGTAAGGAAGGCATCGTAACCCTGCCGAGCGGATTGCAATATCAGGTAGTGAAGGAAGGTAACGGTAAGTCACCGAAGGCTACCGACCAAGTACGTTGCCACTATCGTGGAACGCTAATCAACGGAACCGAGTTTGACAGCAGCTACAGCCGCAACGAACCCGCCGTATTCCCGTTGAACCGCGTCATTGCCGGTTGGACAGAAGGATTGCAACTCATGAAAGAGGGCGCAACCTATCGCTTCTTTATCCCCTACAACCTGGCTTATGGCGAGAATGGCGCCGGTGAACTCATCGCACCGTTCAGCGCATTGGTATTCGATGTAGAACTCCTCGAAGTTCTTTAATAGATTGCATAAGAAGTATAAATATATAACTTAAAATTTAAAAGATGAAGAAATTAGTTTTGCCGTTGATGGTTGCAGCAGCAGTTTTGACGGCATCTTGCTCCGGAAACGCTCCTAAAGCAAGCCTGGGAAACGATGTTGACTCTTTGAGCTACAGTATTGGTCTGGCTCAGTCACAGGGCCTTAAGCAATACCTTGCTTATCAAGGAATCGATACCACCGATGTATGCATCGAGGAATTTATTAAAGGTCTGAAGGACGGTGCTTCCAGCGACGACGATAAGAAGCAAGCCGCTTATGTCATGGGTCTCCAGATAGGTCAGAATGTAAGCAAGCAGATGCTTCCGGGTATGAACTCTCAAGTATTTGGCGACGACTCCACACAGACCATGAGCCTGAACAACATCTTGGCAGGTTTGGCTGCAGGTGTTAAGGGCGATTCATCCATCATGAGCGTAGCGAGTGCACAAGAATACGCACAGGTTAAGATGGAAGCAATTAAGAATGCCAACATGGAGAAGCAGTTCGGTCCCAACCGCAAGGCCGGTGAGGAATTTATGGCTAAGATTGCTAAATCCGATAGCGTGAAGTCTCTGGGTAACGGCATCTACTACAAGGTGTTGACCGAAGGTAAGGGCGCAGTTCCCGCAGCTGATGCTCGCGTCAAGGTGAACTACGAGGGTAAGACCATCGATGGCAACATCTTCGATAGCTCTTATCAGCGCAACGAACCTACTACCCTCTATGCCAATCAGGTAATCCCGGGATGGAGAGAAGCACTCTCACACATGCCGGTAGGTAGCAAGTGGATTGTGTACATCCCACAGGAGCAGGCTTACGGTAACCGTCAGACCGGTAACATCAAGCCATTCTCTGCATTGATTTTCACTATTGAACTGTTGAGTATCGAACCGGAGGTATCAAAGTAAGAAAATGAAACAGGTAAGATACATATTGCTTGCCGCTTTCGCAGTGCTCTTCGTAGGCGCCCAGGCGGCAAAGAAGACCAAGAGCAAGAAGACAGCCAAGACTACTACCGTAGCCCCCTGTCCTCTAGACTCTTTCTGTTACGCGGTTGGTAAAGCAAACTCCAACGGACTCAAAAACTATCTCGTGCAGCGCAAAAACATGGATACGGCCTACATCGCCGACTTCATGCGCGGCTTCGAGAAGCAAGAGATGACTCCCGAGGATAAGAAGTATCAGGCATACCTCACGGGTATTGAAATCCGTCAACAGGTAAATAACCAAATCGTACCGGCTGTTGAAAAACAATTGACCGATGCCGATTCTACCTTGGTACTCGACACCAATCTCTTTATCAAGGGATTCTCCGAGGGCGTAGTAGGAGGAGAGGGCATCTCCATGGAACAAGCCGAGGAGATGGCTCAGAAGCAGATGGCGTACTATAAAGAACTGGCAACCGAGCGTAAGTACGGTTCCAACCGTACCGCAGGTGAGGAGTTCTTGAAGAAGAACGGCAAACTCAAGGATGTCAAGACCACCAAGAGTGGACTCCAATACAAGGTGTTGACTCAAGGAGATGGCGAAATCCCCGCCGATACATCGTACGTACAGGTCAATTATGAGGGAAAATTGCTCGATGGCACCGTGTTCGACAGCTCTTACAAACGTAAGAAACCGAGCACCTTCCGTGCCAATCAGGTGATTAAGGGATGGACCGAAGCACTCACCATGATGCCCGTGGGCAGTAAATGGGAGGTGTACATTCCGCAGGAATTGGCTTACGGAAGTCGCGATGCCGGGAAAATTCCGCCCTACTCCATGCTTACCTTCACCATTGAGTTGGTAAAGATAGGAAAGGATGAGCCTGCTGCTGCTAAAAAGTAGCAAAAAGGCACCCAAATATGTAAAAAAGGAACCAAAATACACGTTGGTTCCTTTTTTTTATCCTTATCTGCCGACAAATTGCAGATTTTTTCGTACTTTTGCTTACTATTTGACGATGATAAAAGTAAAAGAAACTATATATGGAGAAAATAGATAGTCTAGATAAAAAGATATTGGATATCATATCCTGCAATGCACGCATCCCGTTTAAGGATGTGGCAGAGGTGTGTGGCGTGTCACGTGCCGCCATTCATCAGCGTGTCCAACGATTGGTGGACTTGGGTGTGATTGTTGGCTCCGGTTACCATGTGAACCCCAAGAGTTTGGGGTACAATACCTGCACTTATGTGGGAATACGTCTGGAACGAGGTAATATGTATAAGGATGTTGTGGCGGAACTCAATAAGATTCCCGAGGTGGTGGAGTGTCACTTTACCACCGGTGCTTACACCATGCTAACCAAACTTTACGCTCGAGACAACGAACAACTCATGGAACTTCTCAACGATAAGATTCAGGGAATCCCCGGAGTAATCTCCACCGAGACACTCATCTCCTTGGAACAGAGTATCAATAAGGAAGTTCCTATAATGGATATAGAATAATGGAAGAGACGTGGGCTAAGCCTTGGGCGTACTCCTATAATGCGTCACAACGGAACTTTCCGGCAAGCGAACATCGTCCGGTAATTGGCATCACGGGCAACTTTGGTGCCAAGGGATGTGAAGTGGCGGAGGGATACTTCGCTTCTATTGTAGAAGCGGGGGGTGTACCGTTGATTATTCCGCCCTATTTGCAGAACGATGCTCTTTTGGAAACTCTTTCGCGCATCGACGGATTGCTCTTGAGCGGTGGGGGAGACCTCAATCCGCTGTTGATGGACGAAGATCCCATTCGCGAACTCCACTCCGTCAACCCCAAGCGCGACGAGGCGGAGTTGACACTCATCCGTTGGGCATACGACCGTCAGATTCCTATGCTGGGCATCTGTCGTGGTATTCAGATGATTACCTTTGCTCTGGATGGAACTCTCTATCAAGATATCTATGCACAAGCTCCCAAAGGTGATGTCCCCTTCTTGAAGCACGACCAGGAGATGGATGTACGCTATCCTTCGCATCGTGTTTCGGTTGCGGAGAAGAGCCTTCTGCACGAAATCTTCAAACAAGATTCCCTGGAAGTTAACTCCGTACACCACCAGGCGGTGTGCCATCCCGGACCCCGCCTACGTGCCGTGGCGCACAGTGCCGATGGCGTGATTGAGGCGGTGGAATCCACCGAGTTTAAGGCCATTCTGGGAGTTCAGTGGCATCCGGAAACCTTCTTTCTGCGGGGGGATAAAACGATGATGCCCATCTTTAACTGGTTGGTTGGTGAGGCGAATGTTTACCGTCGCGCGAGTGATATTCATCAAAGGGCTGTTACGATAGATTCTCATTGTGACACCCCCATGTTCTTTGATCAAGGGGTGGATTTCTATGTGCGTGACCCCAAAATATTGGTGGATTTGCACAAAATGGACGAAGGCAAGTGGGGAGCTACCACGATGGTTGCCTACATACCGCAGGGGGAGCGCGATGAAGCCGGGTTGGAGGCCGCCACGCAGTACGCCAACAAACAGTTCGACCGTTTGGAACAAAAAATAAGCGAATGCCATGGATACCTCGTGCAGGCGAGAAACTTCATGGATGTTTTAAAGGCCAAGGAGGAGGGGCGAAAGTGCATCTTGTTCGGCCTGGAAAACGGTTATGCTTTTGGCAAGGATGTAGCGAACGTTCAGCGGTTTGCCCATCGGGGTGTTGTTTATGCAACCCTCTGTCACAATGGCGATAACGATGTCTGTGATTCCGCTCGTGGCAACAACGAGCACGATGGCGTGAGTGCGTTTGGAGAGGAGATTATCCACGCTATGAACCGCGTGGGTATGTTGGTCGACTTGTCCCACGCCTCCGAAAAGAGTTTTTACGATGCCATAGAGATAAGTGAACATCCCGTGTTCTGTTCTCATTCCTCCTGTAGAGCCCTGTGTGATCATCCCCGCAACCTCACAGATGACCAGATGCGAACGTTGGCAAATACCGGAGGTATCCAGCAAATCACTCTTTATAGCGGATTCCTGCGCAAGGTGGGCGAAGCCGACATAAATGACGCCATGGAACATCTACAGCATGCCATCGACATAATGGGTGCTGATAAGGTGGGTTTAGGAACCGATTTTGACGGAGACGGAGGTATACGTGGATTGGCCAATGCTTCGGAACTCCTTCAGTTCACTCGTCAGATGCTCAAAAGAAGATATTCCGAAGATGTTATCACGGGTATATTGGGAGGCAATTATCTGAATTTCCTTCGGAGTGAATACCTCCGTGTTCACCCGCAAGGAGTAATGTAAAAGTAGAAGTAAATGAACGAAATAAAGAAAAAACGTACTCCAATCATGGTGGGCTGCGCTTTGGTCGTGCTGGTTGGTATCGTCTACCTTTGGGTGGGGCACAGACGACACTATACCGAGATTTCCGCGACCCCTGCCGATACGTTGGCACTGAACCCCACGCCTGAGTTTCATGCCGACAGTGCCTACCTCTTTACCGAGGAACAGTGCGCCTTCGGTCCACGCATCATGAACTCCGAAGCACACGACCGCTGCGGCGACTACATCGTGGCACGTTTCAAACAGTATGGCGCAACGGTAGTGGAACAGAAAGCGGATGTCACCGGCTACGATGGTACGGTACTTAAGTGTCGCAATATCATAGCCTCCGTGAATCCCGAATGTGCCGAACGTATTCTCGTTTGCGGTCACTGGGACAGTCGTCCTTGGGCAGACAACGACCCGAAGGAGGAAAACTGGCATACCCCCGTTCTAGCCGCCAATGATGCGGCAAGCGATGTGGCGGTCATGTTGGAGATGGCACGTCTTATGCAACAACAGCCTCCCTCTATCGGGGTGGATTTTATCTGTTTCGATGCCGAAGATTACGGTCTACCGTCTTGGGAAGAAGAGCGGGAAGATTCCGAGGACACTTGGTGCTTGGGTAGTCAGTATTGGAGTCGTCTGCCGCATACCGATGCGTATAGCCCTCGCTACGGTATCCTGCTCGATATGGTGGGCGGAGCCGGAGCTACGTTTTATAAGGAGCAGTTCTCCGACTACTATGCCGGAGATGTTTTGAACAAGGTGTGGAACACGGCGGCAGCACTTGGATACAATCAGTATTTCATAAACCGTGAAGGTGCTGCCATCACCGACGACCACATCCCGGTGAATCAGATTGCAGGCATCCCCTGTATCGACATCATCTCCTATTATCCCAATTGCGAGACCAGTTCCTTCGGCCCCACGTGGCACACCACGCACGACACCATGGAGTACATAGATCGCGACGTGCTCAAAGCCGTGGGACAGACCGTGTTGCAGGTGATATACAATGAGGTGCCATAAGAAGATAGTTAGGTATAAAGATTGATAAAGATAGAAAAAGATGAAGACAATTAATGAGATACAAGATGAAATCATCGCCGAGTTCGAGGATTTCACCGATTGGATGGATAAGTATCAACTGCTCATAGACTTGGGCACCGACCAACCGCCTCTCGATGAGAAGTACAAGGTGGAGTCCAACTTGATAGAGGGTTGTCAGAGTCGTGTGTGGATTCACTCCGAGATGCGCGATGGTAAACTCTACTTCCAGGGGGAGAGCGATGCGCTCATCGTAAAGGGGTTGGTGGCACTGTTGTTGCGAGTACTCTCCGGACAGACTCCGGCTGACATTTGTTCAGCAGAACTTTATTTTATAGATAAGATAGGTTTGAGTGAGCATCTGTCTCCCACCCGTAGCAACGGACTCCTTGCAATGGTAAAACAAATGCGTCTCACCGCTCTCGTACTTAAGAGTCAGCAAGGCGCATAAAATAGAGCCATTTACAGTGTAGGGACGTTCCACGAAACGTCCCTACACTGTGGATGGCTCTCTCGTAGTTGTTTACACAAATCCGAAACTTGAGTTCCTTAATCTTCTCCTTTTAGTAACACGCGTACGTCTTCTATAATCTTAAAAAGTTCCTCCACCTTTTCCGCCCGCAACATCTCGATGCGCGTTTTGCGGAAATCCGGAATTCCTTTAAAAATAGGCGAAGCCGCCAAGTGACGACGCACGTGCAGTATCCCGCGATACTCGTCAATTCGCTGCACACTCTCCAAAATCTCAGCCTTCAGTACATCCAACTTCCAATCGGTACTCAGCACCGGGTAATCGCTTTCAATCCCCGCACACGTATGCTCCGTGCCATCCAAATAATCACGCATCTCCTTGAAAATCCATGGACAACCAAATGTGGCACGACCCACCATCACCGCATCCACACCGTAACGTTCGAAACACTCCTTCGCCCGCTCCGGCGTCGTCACATCTCCATTTCCTATAATCGGAATACGCATCCTCGGGTTCGCCTTCACCTCACCAATCAGCGTCCAGTCCGCATCTCCCGTGTACATCTGAGCCCTTGTTCTGCCGTGGATGGTCAGTGCCGCGATACCCGTATCCTGCAAGCGTTCCGCCAGCGACACGATAATCTTCTGCTCCTCGTTCCATCCCAATCGCGTCTTCACTGTTACCGGGATATCCACTGCCTTCACCACCGCCTCGGTGATGCGTACCATCTCGTCCGGCGTCTGCAACATGCCTGCTCCGGCACCCTTGCCCGCCACCTTTTTTACCGGACAGCCAAAGTTCAAATCCAAGATGTCCGGATGCGCCTGGTCTACTACGATACGAGCTGCTTCCACCATGGCATCCAGGTTCTTACCATAAATCTGAATTGCCACCGGTCGTTCCTCCTCGCACACCGTGAGTTTCTGTAGACTCTTGTTCACCATGCGCACCAGAGCATCGCTCGCCACAAACTCCGAGTACACCATCGCCGCCCCCATACGTCGGCACAACAAGCGGAAACCTATATCCGTCACATCCTCCATCGGAGCCAGCAACAGCGGTCTTTCTCCCAATTCTATATTACCAATCTTCATTCTTCTTGTTCTCGTTTTGGCTGCAAAGGTACAATTTTTTTTACCGAAAAGCAAGAAGAAAAGCCGTGACAGTGACTTGAGGTTATGGTAGATTAACTTTTTGATAGAAAAGTTTTTGGCTAAATGGGTTTGAAGGTTGATTTTTTTGTTGTACCTTTGCACCCGATTTTTTATAGGTATTATGCAGGAAATTAGAAATATTGCGATTATAGCGCACGTGGACCACGGAAAGACAACGTTGGTAGACAAGATGCTGTTAGCGGGAAATCTGTTCCGTGAGAATCAACAGACGGGTGATTTGATGTTGGATAACAACGACTTGGAGAGAGAGCGTGGTATAACCATTCTATCCAAGAATGTATCCATCCAATACAAGGGTGTCAAGATTAACATCATTGACACTCCGGGACACTCCGACTTTGGTGGTGAGGTAGAACGTGTGCTCAATATGGCAGACGGATGTTTGTTGCTGGTGGATGCCTTCGAGGGTCCCATGCCTCAGACACGCTTCGTGCTGCAGAAGGCATTGCAGATTGGATTAAAACCTATCGTGGTGGTAAACAAGGTGGACAAACCGAACTGCCGCCCGGAGGAGGTATATGAGATGGTGTTCGACTTGATGTTCAGTCTGAATGCCACCGAGGAACAGTTAGACTTCCCGGTTGTGTACGGTTCCGCCAAGAACGGTTGGATGAGTGCCGACTGGAAGAATCAGACGGAAGATATTACGTATCTGTTGGATACGATTATTGAGAATATTCCGGCTCCGCAGCCGGAGGAGGGTTCACTCCAGATGTTGGTAACTTCTCTTGACTACTCTAACTATACGGGTCGTATTGCTGTGGGTCGTGTACATCGCGGTACCATCGAAGAAGGCATGAATGTGACGATTGCGCATCGCGACGGTTCGCAGGAGAAGACGAAGATTAAGGAACTTCACACCTTTACGGGTATGGGTCGCCAGAAGACCTCCAGTGTTGAGGCGGGTGATATCTGTGCCATTGTGGGTCTGGAGAATTTCGAGATTGGTGATACCATTTGTGACTTTACCAATCCGGAGCCGCTGCCTCCTATCGATATCGATGAGCCTACCATGAGTATGCTCTTTGCAATCAACGATTCTCCTTTCTTTGGTAAGGAGGGTAAGTTCTGCACCAGCCGTCACATCAACGACCGCTTGCAGAAGGAGTTGGAGAAGAACTTGGCGCTGCGTGTGCGCTTTGCCGAGGGATATACGGATCGTTGGATTGTTTCCGGTCGTGGTGTGCTCCACCTTTCAGTCCTCATCGAGACCATGCGTCGTGAGGGATATGAGTTGCAGGTGGGTCAGCCGCAGGTTATCTACAAGGAGATAGACGGTGTGAAGAATGAGCCTATCGAGGAGCTTACCATCAATGTTCCGGAGGAGTTCTCAAGCAAGATGATTGATATGGTGACACGTCGTAAGGGCGAGATGGTCAGCATGGAGAGTCAGGGCGAGCGAGTGAACATTGAGTTTGATATTCCGAGCCGTGGTATTATTGGTCTGCGTACCAATGTCTTGACGGCAAGTCAGGGTGAGGCGATTATGGCGCACCGTTTCAAGGAGTATCAGCCATACAAGGGTGATATTGCGCGTCGTACCAATGGTTCCATGATTGCATTGGAGTCAGGTACTGCGTTTGCTTATGCCATCAACAACTTGCAGGATCGTGGTAAGTTCTTTATCTCTCCGCAGGATGAAGTATATGCGGGTCAGGTGGTTGGTGAGCATGTTCACGACAATGATCTTGTGGTGAATGTTACGAAGGCCAAGCAGTTGACGAACATGCGTGCTTCCGGTTCCGATGAGAAGGCGCGTATTGTACCTCCGGTAATTTTCTCTCTTGAGGAGGCGTTGGAGTACATCAAGGAGGATGAGTACGTGGAGGTTACACCGAAGAGTATGCGTATGCGTAAGGTGTTGCTTGATCACCTGGAGCGTAAGCGTGCTAACCGTGATTAAGGCGTTTCATGATGAACAATATAGTAG